>NZ_JBRJXU010000055.1:0-31660 GCF_057467645.1 Zarconia sp. | reverse complement strand
CGTTTAGATACCGAAAGTATTGCTACCGATTCTCCATCTGTAGAAGAAACTCCAACCATTCAAAATGCGATCGCCTCTCCGACGCGAGAAACTGCCATCCCGATTCAGCCACGTTCGGATACCGAAAGTATTGCTACCGATTCTCCAGATGAAGAGGAAACCCCAACCATTCAAAATGCGATCGCATCTCCGACGCCAGAAACTGCAATCCCGATTCAGCCACGTTCGGAAACTGAGAGTGTCGCTACCGATTCTCCATCTGTAGAGGAAACTCCGATTCAACTACGTTCGGAAACTGAGAGTGTCGCTACCGATTCTCCACTCGAAGGGAAGACTCCAACCATTCAAAATGCGATCGCCTCTCCGACGCCAGAAACGGCAATACCGGTTCAGCCACGTTCGGAGACTGAGAGTGTTGCTACCGATTCTCCATCTGTAGAAGAAACCCCGATTCAACCCGGTTCGGAAACCGAAAGCATTGCTACCGATTCTCCTGTCGTAGAGGAAACCCCAACCATTCAAAAAGCGATCGCCTCTCCTACACCAGAAACTGCAATACCGGTTCAGCCACGTTCGGAGACTGAGAGTGTTGCTACCGATTCTCCATCTGTCAAAGAAACTCCCATTCAACCACGTTTGGAAACTGAGAGTGTTGCTACCGATTCTCCTATTGAAGGGGAAACTCCAACAATTCAAAAAGCGATCGCATCTCCGACGGCAGAAACGGCAATCCCGATTCAGCCACGTTCGGAAACCGAAAGTATTGCTAGTGAAACTCCATCCGTCGTAGAGGAAACCCCGATTCCACGACGTTTGGAAACTGAGAGTATTGCTAGTGAAACCCCTGTTGAAGAGGAGACTCCAACAATTCAAAAAGCGATCGCATCTCCTACACCAGAAACTGCAATACCGGTTCAACCACGTTTGGAAACTGAGAGTGTCGCAACCGATTATCCATCCGTAGAAGAAGAAACTCCAACCATTCAAAAAGCGATCGATTCTTCTGTTGAGGAAACCCAAACTCCCATTCAGCGACGGGAGGATACTGAAAGCGTCGCCACCGATTCTCCCCTAGAAGCAGAAACATCGATTCAACGACAGGAGAATGCCACATTTTCGAGCGATCGTTTGGGAAATCCTCCCTTGAGATCCGCTTCCGATTTAACGATATCTGCTTTCAATGGCGATCGAATATCGCCTCTGGGGGGATTTTCCGAGGAGACGGCGATCGAAGATACCCAACTCTTCCTCAAATCCGATCGCGATTCAAACATCCAACCTCGTGAAATTTCTTCTGGGTTAGAAGAAAATAACTTGCCATCTGCCAATGTTCCGAAAATAATACCCGATCCGGGAAATGCCAATGCTTTCGACTCACCGGCATCTCCCACCAGCCTGGAAGCATGGTTGGGGAACACATCCGCCTCGTCAGTAGAGAATACCATCCCCAAATCGATTTCTCTTCGATCTCCCTTTGCCGAAGCCGAGAATCCCTCTGAATCCGATGAGGATAGCGATTTGCCTCTCGACGATCGAAACGCCCGTACGCTCAAGCAAGTCGGCGCTAAAGTAGAAGTTTGCGATGCGGAACTCGAAGAATTCGCCCAGAAAGTCTACGGGTTAATTCGGCCGCAGTTGGAAGGAGAACGAGAACGTCAATATTTTCGAACTGCCACATCGTTGCCGTGGTTCGATCCCCTCAGCCAGCTGTCCGTTCGTAGTCAGCAATTTTCGGCCGATGCCAGCACCAGTCCCGTCCCCATCGATCGCCATCTCGAACAGTTGGTCACCGAAGTTCGCCATTACCTGCGCGATCGATTTCTACTCGATCGAGAGCGATCGGGCTAGCCACTTTTGACGATCGTTTCCCACTTATCGAGTCAAGTTTTAGGAGAAAATTATGCCGCGAAATTTAAGTCAAGCCAATGCACAACTGCAAAAGGCAAAACTCGTACCCATCGGGGCGGGTCAGGCGATCGATTTTATGTTTAATCCCAACGAACTCGTGTTTGAGGGTGTCGTTGAAACTGCCGATAACCCAGGGGCTAGAAGTGCGGAATCAGGGAAACCCAAAGTCAGCTTTTCTAATATTAAAGCATATAAAGTGACCCTAAACAATATTCTCTTTGACACCTATGAAGATGGGGAAAATGTTGTCAAAAAATATATCGAGTCCTTTCGTCAGGCGGTTGAATTTGTCGGTCGCGAAGAACGTCCTCCCATCTTTCAGTTTATTTGGGGCAATCAACGCTATTTTAGAGCCTGCTTTGTCGAGCAACTCAACTATAAACTGACAATGTTTCTGCCCGATGGCACTCCCGTACGAGCGGTGATTGACAGTTTAACGCTCAAGGAGGTGGATGAATCGGTTGCCACCAAATCTTTGAAAGCGAAAGCCAATAGTGGGGTCTCTCAAAGCCAGCGTCAACAAGATAGTTTAGATAACAAGCGCCAAAATATCGATCGTCAGTTTCGCTAGATTATCGACAATCGACATTCATTTTAGTCTGAGGTCAAAAATACATCATGACTCAAGCCACTTCTCCATCTGGTAACTCGGTCAAATCTGGCGAAAAAACGGGTTCGGTTAAAGGTAGCTATCGCGCCAAGATTCAGCTGGAAATTGATGGTGCTTCTGCTCGATCGGACCTGATAGAAGATATTCTATACGTCACCGTCGAACAAAGCCTGCACTTACCATCCACATTTACCATCGCCATCAAAAATGATTACCATTCTGGGAGAGAATCCGATACCGTCTGGAAACATCAAAGTTTATTAGAAATTGGCAAACCCGTCAAAATTATATCGATGGGTAATACTGCCGATTCTCCCACCTTCGACTCTGGCAGCTCCTCCTCATCGAATGGTGATTCTGCCCTTTTTGAAGGGGAAATTACCGCGATCGAAACTCATTTTAACGAGCGATCGCAAGCACCCATCATTTTACGGGGATACGATATTTCTCATCGCCTCTATCGAGGTCGCTGGAATCGATCGTTCCAAAATATCACCGATAGCGACCTCGTCAAAAAAATTGCCATAGAAGTGGGAATACCTACGGGAGAAATTGAGAGTTCGGGTTTGACCTACGAATACCTATTTCAAAAAAATCAAACCAATATGGAATTCTTGCGAGAACGGGCATGGACGTTGGGATTTGAACTGTTCGTTCGCGAGGGAAAACTGAATTTTAGAAAACCGAAAAAAGATGGCAGTTTAACTCTCAAGTGGCTGACAGATTTGCACGATTTTCGCGTTCGGGTCAACAGCGCCGAACAAGTCAAAGAAGTGCAAGTTCGCGCCTGGGACTATCCAGAAAAAAATGCGATCGTCAGTAAAGTCAAAAAAGGCACAACTCTTACTCAAAACCAATTCGGCAGCGGCAGCGAGAGCAGTAACTCATTTCAGAAAAAACCGACCAATCCCACGGAAATTATCTTCGATCGCCCCGTTTCTTCTCCTAAAGAAGCCTCGGCGATCGCTCAAGCATTATGCGACGATATCGGCGATCGATTTATCACCGCCGATGCCAAAGGAGATGGCAACCCCGGTCTGATTCCCGGACAAGTCGTTCAACTCTCAGAGCTGGGCAAATACGACGGCGAATATTACATCACCGACACCCGCCACACCTACTACGAGCGCGTCTATACCACGGAATTTAGCATTCGCAGCGCCGGTAGCGATCTCCTCGACCTGCTCGCACCTACCCCCCGCCAGCAACCGGGACAAACCCTCGCCATCGGCATTGTCACCGACAATCAAGACCCCGACGGACTCAGCCGGGTGAAGGTCAAGTTTCCCACCCTCACGGAAGACCATACCAGCGATTGGGCGAGAGTTATCAGCGCCGGAGGGGGGAAAAACCGGGGGCTGCTGTGCCTGCCGGAAATCGACGATGAAGTGCTAGTGGGATTCGAGCATGGCGACATCCACCGTCCCTTTATTCTGGGGGGGTTGTGGAACGGCAAAGATGCGCCTCCGGTGAAAGCGGAAGATGCCGTGCAAGATGGGAAAGTGCGCCTGCGAACCCTACAAACCCGCACCGGTCATAAGTTGGAGTTTGTGGAGGAAGATAAAGGCAACAGTAAATCGGGAATTTCGATCGCCACAGCTGGGGGACATCAGTTACAGATTAACGATAGCGATAAATTCATCGAGATTACGACGCCGGGGGGTCAAAAATTGCGCTTGGACGATCGTGGCACGATCGAATTGAGTTCTACCGGTAGCTTGCAAATTCAAGCCATTGGAAATATCAACATGCAAGCCGCTGGGGAGATTGCTTTGAAGGCAAGTTTGATTCGGTTGAATTAACGTCAGTTCGGGATAAGACAGTGTCTGGGGAGGGTAGGGTGTGGGGTGTGGGGAAAATTCATTTCCCTTGTCTCCTTGTCTCTGGACTCCCCTACACCTCACACCCCACCCGCACCTGAGCTTACATCTTACAGTGCAACTCCCCAGCCTTATTCGAGAAGCGGGCATTTTCTCGATAATCCACCGGACAGTCGATCACCGCCGGAACGTCCTGGGCGAGGGCTTCTTGGAGGGTGGGAACCAAATCCGCTGTCGACTCGACGCGATAGCCCTTCAATCCCATACTTTCGGCAAATTTGACAAAATCGGGATTGCCGAACTCGATAAACGATGCATGACCGTAGTGGGCTTCCTGCTTCCACTCAATTAACCCGTAGCCGCCATCGTTGAAGATAATTGTCACGAACGCCGTCCCCACCCGCAGGGCTGTTTCCAACTCCTGGCAGTTCATCATAAAACCGCCATCTCCGGTAGCTGCCACGATTTTGCGATCGGGATAGACGAGTTTGGCGGCGATCGCCCCGGGAATGGCAATCCCCATGGCGGCAAACCCGTTGGAAATCAGACAGGTATTGGGGCGATCGCAGTGGTAGTGGCGGGCGATCCACATTTTGTGCGCCCCCACGTCGGAAATCACGATATCGTCGGGCCCCATCACCTGCCGCAAGTCGTAGATAATTTTCTGGGGTTTGATAGGAAACCCGTCATCGTTGGCATACTGTTCGTAGTCGGCGCGAATATCCGATCGCAAGCCAACCGCGTGGGGAGTGGGTTTAGTTTCTCGGTCCGATCGCCGCAAAATCTCGTTGAGGGCATCGGTCATATTCCCCACCACTTCCACGATCGGAATATAGCTGCTGTCGATTTCCGCCGGTCGAGTGCCCACGTGGACGATGGGAATGTTCCCCTCGGGATTCCATTTTTTCGGCGAATACTCGATCAGGTCGTACCCCACGGCAATCACCAAATCCGTATTGTCGAAGCCGCAGCTAATATAGTCTCGCTGCTGCAACCCCATCGTCCACAGAGACAGGGGATGGGTGTAGGGAATCAACCCCTTGCCCATAAACGTATTCACCACCGGAATGTTTAGCCGGGTGGCAAACTCGGTAATCGCATCGCTGGCATTATCGCGAATGGCCCCGTTCCCCAGCAAAATCAGGGGATTGTTCGCTCGCGAAATTGCCGCGGCCGCATCGTTGAGACTGCTGTAGGAAGCGTAGGAAATCTCTTTCTTCCCCAGATTCAGGGGTTGACCTTCGGCCGGCATCCCGGCGATATTTTCCGGAACATCGATATGTACCGCCCCCGGTTTCTCCTGCTGGGCTTGCTTAAACGCCTTACGGACGATTTCCGGGGTATTGCTGGGACGCACGATTTGGGTGTTCCATTTCGTCACCGGTTCGAACATGGCCACCAAATCCAAATACTGATGGGATTCGATGTGCATGCGATCGGTTCCCACTTGCCCGGTAATCGCTACCAACGGCGCGCCGTCCAGGTTGGCATCAGCGACTCCCGTCATCAAATTCGTCGCCCCCGGCCCCAACGTCGAGAGGCAAACCCCCGCTTTTCCCGTCAGGCGACCGTAAACATCTGCCATAAAAGCCGCCCCCTGTTCGTGGCGGGTGGTAATAAATTGAATCGACGAGTCTCTCAAGGCTTCCAGGACGTGGAGATTTTCCTCCCCCGGCAATCCGAAAACGTATTTTACGCCTTCATTTTCCAGACATTTGACGAGTAGTTCTGCTGTGTTCATTGTTGAGTGTTGAAAAGAGGGAATAGGGAATGGGGTGTGGGGAATAGGGAATGGGGAATGGGGAATGAGGAATGGGGAATGGGGAATGGGGAATGGGGAATGAGGTGTGGAAAACAGAAAATTTTGAGTTGTTCGCCAACATATTCTCTCCCTTGTCTCCCTTGTCTTCCCCCTCTCCCCATGCCCCCAAAGCCCCCGAAGCCTCCGCTACTTCCCAATCCATACCGTTTTCAGGTTGACGAATTCGTGAATGCCGGGAATGCCCAGTTCCCGTCCGTAACCGGATTTTTTAATCCCGCCGAAGGGCAGTCGCGGATCGGATTTGACCAAACCGTTGATAAAAACCGCCCCGGCTTCGATTTCGGAGATCGCCTTTTCTCGTTCCGCTTCCACGTTCGTCCAGACACTCGCCCCCAGCCCAAACTCGGTACAGTTGGCCAGTTCGATGGCTGCGTCGATATCCGGGACTCGGAACAACAAGGCCACCGGTCCGAAAAATTCTTCGTTGTCGGCGGGGGTTCCGGGGGGAAAGTCGGTCAAAATCGTGGGGGGGTAAAAGTTCCCGGGGCGATCGCTTAGGGGTTTGCCTCCGGTGACAACCGTTGCCCCCGCATCGATGCAGGCACGCACCTGCTCGTCCAAATCTTGTAAAATACCCGGAGTTGCCAAAGGACCGACATCCGTATCCTCTGCCATGGGGTCGCCAATTTTCAGTCCCTCGAACTTTTGGGCCAGACGCTGTTGAAAATCATCGGCGATCGCCCCGACGAGAATAAACCGTTTGGCGGCGATGCACGATTGTCCGTTGTTGAGCATTCGGGCGGTAACGGCGGTTGCCACAGCGGCATTTAAATCCGCACTGGGCAAAACGATAAACGGATCGCTACCCCCAAGTTCGAGTACCGTCTTTTTAATCTGCTTCCCGGCTGTGGATGCCAGACTCGCCCCAGCGGCTTCGCTACCGGTGAGGGTGGCGGCTTTGACGCGATCGTCCTCCATAATCCCTGCGACTTGATCCGATCCGATGAGGAGAGTTTGGAAAATACCGTGGGGAAATCCCGCTTCGTTGAAAATTTCCTCGATCGCCAAGGCGCATTGGGGAACGTTGGAAGCGTGTTTGAGCAGTCCTGCATTCCCGACCATCAAGGCTGGGGCGGCAAATCGGAATACTTGCCACAAGGGGAAGTTCCAGGGCATCACCGCCAGTACGATTCCGATGGGCTGGTAGCACACGTAGCTGAAACTGGCATCCGTGGCAATCGGAGTATCTGCGAGGAATTCGGCGGCGTTATCGGCGTAGTAGCGACACACCAAGGCGCATTTATTGACTTCGGCGATCGCACTTTTGAGGGGTTTGCCCATTTCCAGGGTCATGATTTTCCCCAATTTTTGCGCGTCTCGCTCTAAAATATCCGCAGCCGATCGCAACCATTTCGATCGCTCGGCAAAAGACGTCCGGCGATATTGCCCGAAAGCACGACTGGCGCGATCGAGTTTTTCTTCGATCTGACGATCGCTCAGAGGGTCAAAAGTTTTTACGGTTTCCCCAGTAGTGGGGTTGATGGTGGCTATACTCATAATCGATATCGGATGGGGAGTACATCGGCAACCAAAAATACAGAAGTTTTCAGGATGAGTTTCAGGATAAAATCTCCTTTCTCAACCTTTAAGCGAAAGATTTTATCGGCTATATTTTAAGTCTAGCTCGACAAAATATAACCCTGCTTGTACTTTTGTAAAGTAGATCGATCGTTCCTTCGACTCATTTTTATTATCAATAGGTATTGATAACTATTATAAAAGGAAAAGTCAAACCCAACGCCAAGCAGCAAAGTATTAAAGAGGAAAGTGATGGCAGTTTGACAATCGGATTACAGTCTCCCTCCGTTGATGGCAAAGCCAATCGAGGATTAATTCAGCGACTCTCAAAAACCTTAAAAGTACCCAGGTCGCAAATTAGAATTAAGTCAGGAGTTTATTCCCGGAATAAGCTCGTTAAAATTCTCAATACATCAATCAAATAAAAATCGTTACATAGATATTTTATCTTTTAGAAATTTTTCATACAAGCTGATTCGAACGACTCAAATAAATTCAATAGAAGCCGAACGATAAAATTTGAATTTCTTACAACAATCGATAGTATTAAGAGATCTCTGTTCTTGAAATTTTATTTTTTTAGAGATTAAAACATATCTATTCGTAAATTGCAAGAAGTTATTGATTTTTTCGCTCTAAATTTAGAGGTATAGCAATTTCGCTTGAGCTTTCCCACTTCCCCCTTGAGTTGGAGATTTATCATACTTTGTACGGCTTTTTCGATCGAAGATTGTTGCGACTGTTAACGTCCGTTCGGGTTAAGGATAGTTGAAACTCCAGTGTGGTGATGTGGATTCGAGTCATGAGTCGAAGAAGCTCGAACCCCACTGTGCTCGAAAAAATCCGATCCCAAACAGACCTTAGGCCATAGCATCTAGTGGCTTGCCTGACTTATACTCTGATCTTGAGCCTCTATACCCAAAAGTTAAAACCGTGAGTCCAGTCGTCGTCGAACCCCAAGTTTCAATATTCGATCCTACTATTTTCGATACCCACGTGATGGGAACCTATGGCCGTTTTCCCATTGCCCTAGAGAAAGGCGATGGCTGTCGGGTGTGGGATACGGACGGTCGGGAATATCTTGACTTTGTTGCTGGAATTGCCACTTGCACCCTCGGTCACGCACATCCCCAGTTTGTCGAAGCCGTCAGCCAACAAATTCGCAAGTTGCATCATGTCTCCAACTTGTACTACATCCCGGAACAGGGAGAACTTGCCCGGTGGCTGACTCAAAATTCCTGCGCAGATCGGGTCTTTTTCTGCAACTCCGGTGCTGAAGCCAACGAAGGTGCCATCAAACTGGCCCGTAAGTACGCCCACACGGTCCTCAACATTGACGAACCGGTAATTTTAACGGCCAATGCCAGTTTCCACGGACGAACCCTCGCGACCATTACCGCCACGGGTCAGCCGAAATACCAGAAAAACTTTAATCCCCTCGTCCCCGGTTTCGACTACGTTCCTTACAACGATTTAGAAACATTAGAAGCAAAAATTGCCGAATACGATGGACGGGTTGCGGCGATTATGCTCGAACCGTTGCAGGGGGAAGGGGGAGTCAATCCCGGAAATGCTGCCTATTTCCAGCGCGTTCGCCAAATTTGCGATGAAAAGCGAATCCTACTCATTCTCGATGAAGTGCAAGTGGGAATGGGACGAAGCGGCAAATATTGGGGTTACGAAAATCTCGGCATCGAACCCGACGTGTTTACCAGTGCCAAAGGCTTAGGAGGCGGTATCCCCATTGGCGCGCTGCTGTGTAAAGAATCCTGTAACGTGTTGCAGCCTGGAGACCATGCCAGTACTTTTGGGGGTAATCCTTTTGTCTGCGGTGTGGCACTTTCGATTTGCCGGACGTTGGAAGCAGAAAATTTGCTCGAGAACGTGCGAGAACGGGGAGAACAGTTAAGAGAGGGTTTGCGAGAAATTGCCAAAGACCATGGAGAAACCATCGCCGAAGTGCGGGGTTGGGGTCTCATTAACGGTTTGGTGTTATCCCCCGAGACCCCGCTGAGTGCGATCGCGGTCGTCAAAGCCGCGATGGAAGAAGGGTTGCTGCTAGTGCCCGCAGGTCCGAAAGTGGTTCGGTTCGTGCCGCCTCTGATTGTATCCGCAGACGAAATTACCCAGGCTCTCGCCGCAACCCGACGGGCGCTATCCAGCTCGATCGCTTAAAAACACCGCTCGGTCTTCCATTCCGGCTGGAAGTGGAAAGCCGAGTTTGCTCAAGTTAGACGCGACGGAAACCCCTGAGGACGTACGCCTGTTTGGCAAATGAGGTTTCATGGTTTTCGGTAAAGCGGCGCTCCCTTTGCACAATTTGGGCGTCGCAGGGGTTTGAACTTTTGCCACCCCAGTTGTTGCAGCTGACGGGGTGGCTGATGGAGTCGCCGATGGAGTCGCCGATGGAACAATGGGAGGGGAGAATATTCCATCAATCCCCATTGTTCCGTCGAGATTAGCGCCGGCTAAATTGACCCCACTCAACTTGGCATCGGTTAGGTCTGCATCCTGGAGATTCGCACCCAAAAGATTCGCATCTTGAAGGTTTGCCCCTCGGAGGTTCGCCCCTCTCAAATCCGCTTTCACCAACCGAGCATCTTGGAGATTGGCATCGGCTAAATTTGCTTCTATCAGAGTTGCATCCCCTAAATTTGCGCCACCCAAATCAGTTCCGCTTAAGTCTGTATGGCTCAAATTTGCCCCGATGGCATTGGTTCCATCTAGCCGCGCGCCACTCAAACTCGCTCGATCGATTTTCGCGTTCACCAAAGACGCAAATCCCAAATCAGCACCGCAAAGATTCGCCTCAGTCAGAGTTGCCTCAAACCATTGAGTGCCGCGACCATCAATGCCACTGAGATCGGCGTTTGCGAAACTCGCATTCACCAAAGTTGCGAAACTCAAATCCGCACCGCTAAAATTAGCTCGATCGAGATCGGAGCGATTGAAATTGGCAAATAGTAGCTTGGCACCACTCAGATTTGCTTCCCTCAAATCGAGCTTGGCTAAATGTGCTTCTCCTAGATTGCCTCCAGGGCACTGTTTCGTTGTCAGTAACCGCTCGATAGGGGTTCGTCCGACCATTGAATTTTTGATTTTGTCTCGGTCTGATAAACTTGGGTAGATGTTATCCCCGATCTTCATTTGGGAGTTCTCCACATCACTAAATCTCCAGTTCGATCGAATTCATAAGTTACGTTGCAAACCTCTAAATTCGAGTCTCAAATCCCCTGATTTTTTTCAAGTTGCAACTTTAGATTGCTACGGCAACTTAAATACTTGCTTGAAATTGCAATAGCCATCCTATTTGATTCATCAATTTATTGAATCTAAAACCCTTGTGGCGTAGTTATTCTACCCGCACAACGATCGACAATTCATGTCGGATTGCTATTTCGATCGCAGTAGTCTTTTTCATTGCTCCTACTGCCATTGAGAAATCACATACCACACTGACACTCCTCTCACCCAAGTCCTACTACCAACCATGCCTGGGTGTTGGTGAAAGTTGGCATTTAGAGTAATAAGAAATATGCAATCTGCATGTTACCCGTGCGGTCGTGCGACAGTTTCCGTCTGAAATACATGAGTATATTTCATTGAATTTCTCGACTCATGTTCTATTGTGTGTCAACTTTTCCTAAAAGCGGGATGAGGGGAGAGACCCCTCATTTAAAGAATTTGACTCGAATCGGATAAAACTCAAACGATTCTAGACTCGATCGGGTATTCCAAATTTTTATTAAGACAGAAAATATACGGAATTTATACTTTTTAATAATGTATTTTTATGTATTTTTACGGATTTTCAGATGGCTTAAAATCTTTCTCTGGGTTTGTACGTATCGTCAATTCCAAATTTTCCGTCTAGGATCGAAATTAAGAATCAACATCCAAAATAATAAAAATTGGACGTCATAACGGCTGAAGCATGCGGGAGATCGAGCAACAGTGTGAATGAGTCAAAAATCTATCGTTCTCTCATGCAATTTAATCTTCTCGTACCGTGTTACCCAATTTAATTTCGGGCAACTGTTGCCAGTTTTTATATTATTTTTTTATTTCAGCGCCTCACCTTTTCTTGTGGTTAGAACCGCAATCTGTAACCGCACAAACGATTGAACCCGCAGCGGATGGAACCCACACTCAAGTGACGATCGAAGGCGATCGCATTGATATTCTCGGCGGACAGCTATCGAGAGATGGGAGGAATTTATTCCACAGCTTTGAGGAGTTCGGACTTTCACAAGGGGAAGTTGCTAATTTTTTATCCAACCCCAATATTGAAAATATTCTCGGACGAGTAGTGGGAGGGAATCCATCCTACATTAACGGGATGTTGCAAATTGCCGGAGGTGATTCTAACCTCTTTTTAATCAACCCGGCTGGAATGATCTTCGGTAATACTGCCAGCCTCAACGTTCCTGGTGATTTCATCGCCACCACAGCTACGGGAATTGGTTTTGGCGTAGACGAGTTGAACAGCTTCGGCGAGAATTCCTGGGGTGATTTGATGGGGTCTCCCGAAAGCTTCAATTTTGCCGCGTCGAACCCCGGAAGCATCGTAAATACTGGCAACTTAGCAGTATCCCCAGGAAATAACTTGGGGTTATTTGCTGGGACAGTTGTGAATGCGGGAACCCTCGAATCCCCTGGAGGAAATATTACTCTAACCGCCGTTCCCGGAGAAAGCGTGGTGCGTCTGAGTGCCGAGGGGAACGTTCTGGCGTTAGATGTCGCGGCTGCCGATTCAACATCGATGCCCTTTATTCCCCAAGCCTTACCCGAATTACTCACCGGTGGAGAAGCGATCGCCCATGCCAGCGATATTACCATCAATCCCGACGGGAGCATCGGTTTGAGCGGATCGAACGCACAACTACACCCACAAATGGGAGATGCGATCGTGAGTGGGGAGTTGGGGAATGGGGAATGGGGAATCGGGAATGGTGAGATGCCGACGATTCAGGTATTGGGAGAACGGGTAACGCTGATCGATGCCACTCTGGATGCTTCTGGAGTCGGCGGTGGGGGTAATATTTTTCTTGGGGGCGATCGTCAAGGACTCGGAACCCTTCCTAACGCGAGTGCAACCTTTGTCGATCGCAGCTCTACGGTTACTGTCGATGCCCTTTCCTACGGCGATGGTGGCCAGATCGTCGCATTCGCCGAAGAAACCGCAACGATATTCGGAACCCTCTCGGCGCGCGGTGGGGAGTTGGGAGGAAACGGCGGTTTCATCGAAACTAGCAGTCGGCAAAACCTTTTACTCGATACGATTCCCGATGCATCAGCAGCCAATGGACTGGGCGGAACGTGGCTGATCGACCCCACCGATATTACCATCGTGGATATCGGTCCACCGGCCCGGACGAATATTGTGGGGGCAAATGCGATTAATGCGGCACTCAACGCTGGAACCAGCGTCACCCTCGATACCAGTACCGCAATCGGGCCTGCCGGTGCTGGAAATATCACATTATCGCCGGGAGCGTTCATTCGCAAAACAGCCGGTGGCGAGGCGACGCTCATCCTGGATGCCGATAACGATATTACCCTCAATGACAGCATCACTTCCATTGGCGGTGAGTTAAATATCGTCCTCGACGCGGAAGGGTCGATCGATACGGGAGACGCCGTTATCGAGAGTAATGGTGGCGATATTACCCTGACTGCCAACGCTAGCGGTGTGGGTAACGGCGAGTTAATCGTCGGTAACGAAATACTTGCTCGTGGCGGCAGCATTCAACTGAACAGTTTGGGCGATGACGGTAGCATCGACACGACGGGGGCAAGTCTGACCACGACGGGTAACACCATTACCCTCACCACCGGCGGAGACATTGAGGTGGGGCCGATCGCTTCCGAGGGGGGCGATATTATTATCACCGCCAACTCCGACAGTGTTGGGGAGGGGGAACTGGAAATTTCCGGGGATATCCTTGCCAATGGTGGCCGGATCGAACTCAACAGTTTCGGAGATCGAGGAAGTATCGAAACGACCGATGGCACCCTAAGTACGATCGGCAATACCATTACCCTCAGCACCGGCGGAGACATTGAGGTGGGACCGATCGAGTCCGGTGGTGGCGATATTGCCTTGATTGCCAACTCCGACGACGTTGATAGCGGTGAGTTGGAGATTGAGGGGAATCTGACAGCCGGTGGGGGCAATATTTCCCTAACCGGGGTGGGAGAAGATGGGGGCAACGATGGCTACGGCATTCGCATTCCCGCGGGAGTTGAGGTGACGACTACTGGACCGGGAACGATTACCCTCGAGGGAACGGGGGGCAACGGCATCGATAACAATCACGGCATTCGTCTGGATGGAAAGATAACTGCAGAAGATGGGGCGATCGAACTAACGGGAACCGGTGGGGGTTCTGGGGATGGAAACCGGGGAATTGAGGTGAGGCTCGATGGCGTTGTTGAAACGAACGGTATTGGCACCATTACCCTCAACGGTACGGGGGGCGATGGTAACCGCCTCAACCACGGTATGCGCATTCTCGGTAACCTGCGATCGGTGGATGGGGCGATCGACATAACTGGAGAGGGGGGCGACGGAACTGGAAATGCCAACCGAGGCATCGTTATCAATAATAACGGGCAAGTCGCTGCCTCCGGGACGGGAAGTATTACCCTCAACGGGATGGGAAACAACGATTCAGGCATTATTCTTCAGAACGGTTCGGCGGTGCGATCGGTCGATGGCGAGATTCAACTGACCGGGGACAGCACCCACAGTGTCGGCATTTTCCTGCAATCGGGCAGTTCCATCGAATCTACGGGAACGGGGAATATTAACCTCACAGGTGTGACATCCACTGGCAATCCGGGGATTCGCCTCGACGACAGCCGGATCGATGCCCTCGGTAGCGGGGATATTGGGTTAGCAGCCGACCAAATCGAACTGTTCGGCACCACGACATTTGAGGGGAACGGTACGCTCTCCCTGCAAGGGGGAAGTGGTGTTGAGGTGACGCTGCTTGGCGATCGTGACGATTTAACCACCGATGGATTGAATATTCTCTTCAATGGCGATTTGATGCTCGATCGCGATTACGAAATTAATACCGGACTCGGCGGTGGAGATATCGTCTTCAACGGCTCGGTTGACGGGCGAGATTTGACCCTGAATGCGGGAACGGGAGATATAACCATTGCCGATGGGGTCACTGCACATAACCTGATTGCCAACAGTAGCGGGACAACTCGATTTGGCAGTACCGTTTCTGCGACGAATCTGACCACCGATGCCGGGGGAGTCACGGTTCTGCCGAATGTCACCACGAACGGTTCGCAAATTTACGGCGATGCAGTCTTCTTGAACGCTCCCATCTTCCTGAGTGCGGGTGGGGATGGGGATATTCTATTTAACGGTGCTGTCAATGGCAGCCCGATTAGCGGTCTGACGATTACCGATGCCAACAGTATCAGTGGTCTTGGCAACATTCAAGTGGGTAGTGGCGGTCTGAACTTGAATGCCAACAGCAGCGTCAATCTGACGGGGGATATTGCTGCGGCTGCTGACATTGCGATCTCGACACCGGGAGACCTCACTCTCGGAAACCTAAGCACATCAGGTTTTGATATTACTCTAACCAGTAAAAATGGAGAGATCGTCACGGGAAACCTGAGTACGAGGAATCCCGGTGCTGATGGCGGTGATATTTTCGTCGATGCGGAAACGGAAATTCAAGCTGGAACGATCGATTCAAGTAGCGATACCGGTGCAGGGGGTAACGTTACCCTCGATCCCATTGGAGATATAGAAGTGATGTCGATCGATACCCAAGGGGGAACAACTGGGGGAGATGTGTTCGTCCAAACCGGTCAACATTTCCAAGCAACGGGAACCTTTGTCGATCGCAACAGGCAAACTGCGAGCATTTCCACGGTAGGCGGTATGGATGGCGGCACGATCGTCATCCAACACGGGGGAGATGCGATAATTCCCTTCATCGTCGGCAATGCAACCATCAACGGGACGGCTGGGGTGATTACGCGGGGTACGGGTGCTGAATCCACCATTATCAGTGGGGAGTTTCCCTTCACTCATTCTCAAGATGCGGGACAAATTCAAGTTATCTCCGTTCCCGCAACGAATCCCGTCACCCCAGTCACCTCAGCGAGCGGAACTCCCGCCATCCCAGAAGCCCCATCTGGGGTCGAACCCATCGAAACGGTTTCCGAAAACCCGATCGCCCCAGAAGTCGAACCAGAAGTCGAACCCCTCTCACCTTCCACCCCTGAAGTCTCGTCGGAAAATCTTGATGCATTGGAAGATACACCACCCAATAGATCTGCTGATGCACCTTTACTCGATATTTCCTCCGTTCCCCCAACCCCCGATCTTCCCCCAGAGGAAACCTCGACTCCCAATAGCGAGCAGTCGATCGAAATTCCCTCATCCCCAGAACCCTTGGCTTTGGATGGAGAATCGCCCATCTCTGGAGAATCCCCGATCCTCGAATCGCCGTCCGGGGTTTTAGAGGTCGAACCATCTGTTGTCGAACAATTTGTGGAGCGATCCCAGGTCGAACTGACCGAAATCGAACGAACCCCCATCGAATCGGGTTTTGAGACCAGTAGCAGTACGATCGACGGCAATTCCCGCGATACCTCAGTGACCGGTTTCACCGATCTCGATCGAGAGTCCAAAACCTCTCCCCTCGTCGTCAGTGCGATCGATACCTCACCCATTCTCGATATCGATCCCAAAGCCATTGCCACCAACGGACAATCGATCCGAATTACCAGTTCTAGCTTGGATGCTGGAGATAATTCCACCTCGGGTGTAGCCAACTTTTCTGACACTGGAACTCAGGCTGACAGCGGTAGTCCGAGTGGATCGCGCGATGCCATCTTTGCAGACAACAACGTTGACGCCACCGTTTGGCGGATCGAGCAATTTCGCAATCGAGAATTTGGAGAGTATCTCGGGATGCGCCCCGATCTTCTTCCAGAACAGACTACCCTCTCCACGATGCAAGATACGCTGCGAAACCTGCACAAAAACCGCCCCAGTCGTCAAGCCGCGATTATCTATGTTGTCTCTCGTACCGAGCAACTCGAATTAGTCTTGCTTCCTCCCGAAGGACAACCCCGTCGCTACAGCGTGCCAGACGCAAACCGCGCAGCACTACTTGCCGTCGTTCGAGATTTTCGCTACCAAATCACCCATCCTCGCCGGAGAAAGACTCATAGCTATCAAGCATCTTCCCAACAACTCCACGACTGGATAATGGCTCCGTTGGAAGCGGATTTAGAGGACTTGGGTATCAATACCCTACTCTTCTCCATGGATGAAGGATTGCGATCGCTGCCAGTTGCCGCCCTCTACGACGGTCAGCAATTTTTAGTGGAAAAATACAGCCTCAGCTTGATTCCGAGTTTTGCCCTGACGAATACCGATTATCAACCGATCTCGAATGCTCGGATTTTGGCGATGGGAGCGAGCCGATTTCGCGATCTCAGTCCCTTACCCGCAGTTCCCATCGAACTCGCAGCCATCAGCAGCAAACTGTGGCAGGGGGAATCCTTTCTCAACGAATCCTTCACGGCCCGAAACCTTCTCACCCAACGCCAAACTGATGGTTTTGAAATCTTGCACCTAGCCACTCACGCCGAATTCCAGTCCGGAAGCGCCGATAATTCTTACATTCAACTGTGGGAAGATCGCCTGCAACTTGACGAACTACCGGGGTTGAACCTCCAAGATCCCCCAGTGAATTTGTTGGTGCTGAGCGCTTGCCAGACAGCACTGGGCGATCGAGAGGCAGAATTGGGCTTTGGCGGTTTAGCGATTCAATCTGGGGCGCAAACGGTTCTGGCGAGTTTGTGGAGTGTTAGCGATAAAGGAACGCTTGGGTTGATGAGTGCTTTCTACAGCAGTTTGGATGAAGCTTCCATTAAAGCCGAAGCCTTGCAGCAAGCTCAAATTGCCATGCTGCGGGGGGAAGTGCGATCGGATCGGGGGCAACTGATATTTCCAGGGGGTACGATCGTTCTTCCTCCACAACTCGATGTATTGGAGGATTTGGAGCTGGACCATCCCTATTTCTGGTCTGGATTTACCGCGATCGGGAGTCCTTGGTAGATCGGGCAATGGGCAATTGACAATTGACAATGGGTCAGTTGCGACGCTTTTCCCCTTTCCGAATTCCGCGCTTCCGAATTCTGAATTCTGAGTCACCCCATCTCCCTTTTCCAAATTCCGCGCTTCCAATTCCGAATTGTGAGATCGCGCCATGTGCAACTTTAGGTCAAGCCATATAGCGAGCGAGCCGAAAAATCCCCCGTTCCCCATTCCCCTCGTGTTGTTAGGTTTTGGCTCGACAAGTTGCACATGACGTGAGATCGGAAACCAGACCGACGAATTCGTTGTTGCGCCATTCTCCTTCGTAGATTTCCCCATTGGGAGAAATATAGGTTCCCTTACCGTGGCGTTGATTGTTTTGGAACTCGCCGTTGTAGAGTCCGCCATTCGGATAGAGTTCGATGCCATCCCCGTTGCGGGCATCATCGCGCCATTTGCCATCGTAGCGACCGCCATTGGGAAAAATGGCGATTCCCCGACCGTGGCGGCGATCGTCGTTCCATTGCCCCGAATACACTTCACCGTTGGAGTAATATTCCGTTCCCCGACCATCTCGGCGATCGTTATCCCATTCTCCTTCGTAGCGGCGACCGTCAGCATAGGTTTCTACCCCTTGACCTTCCCGGCGATCGTCATCCCATTCCCCTTCGTAGCGCGTTCCATCGGGAGTCGCTTCGGTTCCCCGACCGTGGCGGCGATCGTCATCCCACTCCCCTTCGTAGCGCGTTCCATCGGAGTAGATGACCAATCCCAGACCGTTCCGCTTGTCGTTTTGCCACTCTCCTTCGTACACTTCTCCATTGAGATAGGTGGCGACACCTTTACCGTTCCGCTTTCCCTCGCGCCATTCTCCTTGGTAGGTATCGCCATTGACGTATCTCATTTCCCCAACTCCGTCGGGTTTATTATCTTTGACGATTCCTTCGTACTGACTGCCATCGGGAAAGAAGATTTGGACGACGCGAGTTAGGAGGATCGGTGTCACGTCCGATTGCTGCAACGGCGATGCGGTTGCCATTCCCTTGAGGCTTTCAGCAGCAGACAGACATAAGGCGAAACTGAGAATGATTTTGCTCCAAGAACGAGGTTTCATCTGGGAATCCTAGTGACGATGGCGTAAGTATTATAGTGGAGGATAGAACGACTGACAGAATGTTGGGTCGATTTACCCATGGAAAAACGGGCGATCGAAGTTTCCCCATCCATGGACGTTCAAATAGATGTTCGTCGAATAGTGCCTGATACGATCGCACTACGGCAATCGCCCATCAATGTATCGATTCTCGATCGGGGAAAATATAGCACTACGAATATCGATGAGGACGATTATCTCGTACGGCAAGCTTCTTTCCCTGAGCTTCCCCTCTCCCTACTGTCGTGTCTTAATCCGTTGGCGTAATCCTATCTGTGCAGGTGCATCCATCACATCATAAAAACGGGTGCTCTTGAAGATCCTGACAATCGGAAAATATTCCATGACAAACCAATATGACTGGCTCGGTTGTACCCTGGCGGTTGCCTGTTTGAGTGCGTGTCGTACCATCGACCCAAATACGCTTTCCTCCCCCAGTGCGATTTCCTTGGTTCGCGAGTCTAGCACTGAGATTCGCATTGAGAAAGGGGATGACGCGATCGAAACCACTGTAGATCTCGAAGCTTCTGTTCTGGGAGATTCGGGAAATCTTGTCAGCAAATCGATCGGTGTGACCCCCTTCACTCAGATCGATTGTCGCCTGGGGGAGGTGGAAATTGTTCAGGGCGATCGCGAAACCCTCACGATTACCGCTGACGATAAAATGTTGCCTCGCATTATTGCGGAAGTTCGAGATCGCACTTTATATCTGTATCCCGAAAAGAATGTCTCTTTTATAAGTTCTCCCATCCGCATTCGGGTGCAAGTTCGAGAACTCGACGGACTTGTCGTTTCCGGTTCGGTGAAGGCAATCGCTCAAAACCTGAGGGTCGATCGATTTTACCTTGAGGGTAGTGGCAGTACCCAAGTGGCGATTGCATCTTTGCTTGCCAATGAGTTGCAAGTGCAAATGGACGGTAGCAGCCAACTCGACCTCAGCGGAGAAGTCACCCACCAGCAGGTTCAATTTTCCGGCAGCAGCGAATACGATGGCTCGGACTTAGAAAGCCAAACCACCCAACTGGATTTGAGCGGATCGAGCAATGCCACAGTTTGGGCAACTCGCAGTTTGGACGCGCAACTCGACGGTAGCGCGCAAGTCAAATATTACGGCAACCCTCTCGTGAGTCAGAACGTTCGCACGGGAGATCGACTCCAGCACATAGAAAACGATCGAGCGTATTAATTCGATCGTCTTCCATCACGCCAGCCAAACCAGACTCCCCAATACGGCGATACCTCCCACTAGCGCAATCCAAATAAACCCGTTATCTTCCGTTTGCACCTGACTCCAATCGATGGGTTCGGGTTCGGATTTAAGACGGCGGGGGCGCTTTTTGGACTTAACGGGATTTGCCCCACGTCGATTTTCTATGGGGCTATCTTCGAGTTTGCTCAAGTCGGGAATCTTCGTTAGCCACTCGGGACTGGTTTCCAGTTTTGGAGCTTCGAGGATATAGAGCAAGCGGCGGCTGGTGGTGCGAGTTTCTAAGTTGGGATGGCGGCCGAGGCTACGGCACAGGGAAATCGCGTCTCGAGTGCGACCCAGGGCTTGGTATGCCGTCACCAACCAGATTTGGATTTCGCCCCCGAGGGTGGAATTGCGATCGACTAAAGCACTGGCTTTCTCCAAATACTCGACACTCTGGCGGTATTGACCGCACTCGAAAGCCTGTTTGCCGGACTGGTATTGAGCTTTGACGATTTCTAAGCGTTCTGGATTCACGTCGGTCGAGTCAATGGAAGTCGCTTGCGGACATGGGTTGCCAAGCAAGCCTTTATCTTCTCATAAAATCTGGGTGCGAGTTCTGCTTCGATTCACCCACGATCGATCCTGACTCGCGGGTTAACCCTCGGCGATCTTGGGAAATGCTCAAAACGCAAGGTAAATCTTCAAGGTTGTTTTTTTTGTGGGGATTTACCTTGTTAGGCTAAATTTTTCTCTTTACCATAAAAGATAGCTTCCAGGGAAACTTTCCTACCATCGTTCGTTCTTGTCTCCTCCGCTACAAAATTGTATTTCCGATCGCTTACCCGCAATTTTCAGGCTTAACTTATCATGGATAACCAACAGATACAGCTCATCAATATCGGTTTTGGCAATATTGTCTCCGCAAACCGAGTGGTAGCAATCGTTTCTCCCGAGTCCGCTCCGATCAAGCGGATCGTGAACGATGCGCGCGATCGCGGACAACTGATCGATGCTACCTACGGACGGCGAACCCGAGCGGTCATCGTCACCGACTCCAGCCACGTGATTTTATCCGCGATTCAACCAGAAACCGTTGCTAATCGGTTTGTTCTGAGCAAAGATTAATCACAGCACTCACCATCGCACTTGAGTGGCTATCCAATCGAGATCGAGAAATTAAGTATGAATGATTCGGGGTCGATAGAACATCCTCAATCGCCCTTGGCAAGCGATCGCCCCGCGCGCGGGGTTCCTGGGGTTGCCAACGCTGAGGTCAAAATCGGTCAGCTCATCGTTTTCACCGGACCCAGTGGAGTGGGTAAAGGGACGTTGCTCAAAGCCTTGCGCCAGCGACATCCTCAATTGCGCCTCTCGATTTCAGCAACGACGCGATCGCCGCGAGCGGAAGAAATTCATGGCAAAGATTACTATTTCATGGAGCGATCGCAATTCGAGGGTTCCGTCGCGCGGGGTGAATTTTTAGAGTGGGCTGAATTTGCCGGCAACTGTTACGGAACGCCACGGGCACCGGTTGAAGAACAAATTCGTCAGGGTGATTCGATCGTGCTCGAGATCGAGCTAGAAGGTGCCAAACAAGTTCGCTCGAGCTTCCCGGAGGCTTTTTCCATTTTCATTTTGCCCCCCACCCTCGAAGAGTTAGAGCGTCGCCTGCGGTCTCGCGCCTCGGACTCTGAAGCGGCGATCGTTCGTCGCCTCGAACGGGCCCGAGAAGAAATTGCCGCCGCCTCGGAATTTGACCTGCAAGTGGTGAATGACGAGCTAGAGACTGCCCTCAAAACACTGGAAACGGCACTGTTTCCTAAGCAAAGTGCATAAGTCTGGGAGCGAAAAGTTGCCGGTGAGGGTGGGGTGTCGGGTCTCAAGCATTGGTAAACGCTTAGAATCGTCGATGATTTGTCAAGTCCTATATCTAGTGCGATCGATTGGTAAATTCTCTAAATATAGACCTTGGCTTTCGACCGACACTCACCCACACGCCACACTCGGTTACCTAAGACCGCGCGGCACGTCAGCTTAACCTTTCTCTAATGCTCGAGACCCGATATCCTGACCTCGACACCCCTCGCTCGAGGCGATCGCTCATTTGGGTTCAGTGATGTTAGTCTATAATTGCCAAAACATCTATTCAACCTCGATAGAGGAGTGAAATCCGTGAAAAAATTTAACACATGGGGGGTCTCTGCTGCCTTAGCGACTGTTGCTTCCGTCGCAGCTGGTGGTCTGACTTTACCGGCTAACGCTCAAGCCGTCGGGGAGCGCCCTGGAGATGTCTGCCGCGTGGTGGATATTACCTCTTCCACTCAACTGTTTCTTTACGACGCACCGGATACAACCAGTGCGTCGATCGTGGCAATGTTTGATGGCGAGCAAATCAATCTCATCCGTCGCAATGTCGCCGGGGATGATGGTTCAGTCTACCACGAAATCGAAGATAGTGCCGGAAACTTTGGCTTTATCGAAGCTTCCGATCCCGTGGATGGCTCTTCGACGATTGTCAACTGCAACTTCGCTCCGTTCTGGTAAATTCACCCGCGAATGGGCTGTTACCCCAGTCAATTCTGGCTTGGACATCATCAAGCGGTAGCAGTTAAACTAAACAAAAGCAAAAAATTCTTTAATGCAACTGAGGAGTGAAACCCGTGAAAAAATTTAATCAAGGAAGATTAGGGGCCGCGCTACTTTCCGTAGCGTCTGTTGCCGTTGGCGGTTTGACTTTACCAGCTAACGCTCAGCCTGTGGGCGAGCGACCTGGGGATGTTTGCCGCGTGGTGGACATCACCTCTTCCACTCAACTGTTTCTTTACGAACAACCGGATACGACGAGTGCATCGGTCGTGGCAATGTTCGATGGCGAGCAAATTAACCTCATCCGTCGCAACGTCGCCGGAGATGATGGAATGGTCTATCACGAGATCGAAGATAGTGCCGGAAACTTTGGCTTTATCGAAGCTACCGATCCCGTGGATGGCGCTTCGACCATTGTCAATTGCAACTTCGCTCCGTTCTGGTAAATCTTTGTCGATTGCCAGGTTCGCACGCATCCAAATTCTTATTTTAAGCCTGAAATAAGTCTAAGTCTTTGCCGTGCGAGCGGTTTTTAAGCCGTTCCGTTCTGGAGCGGCTTAAGTTTTAAGAGTACAGTATGTCAGGAGATCGTCATCTCCTTTTAATAAAGACACAAGAATTGGTGTTGGTAAACGTGCTGGAGGAAAGTGTTAAAGATGACTGCATGGATTTCGCACAAACTGCAATCGCGAAGCTTGAAGCTTTTGGGTTCGAGTGCGGCGGTTTTCTTGCTACTGGGTCAAGCTCAAGCGATGGCATCGAGTTCGGGTCAACTCAAAACCTACCCGGTGATTGCGGTAGACCCGAAGACGAATCCCACTTTGCCCAAACCCATCGAATTAGAGCTAGAACTGCCACCCATTGGAGATCCGAGCGATTTTCTCCCCGAAGAAGTTCAACCGGACGTGCAACCTCCCGCACCACCTGAAGAACCTTCGCGAGTCCAACCGGAACCCACCCCATCGACAACGGCTCCGGATGAACTCGAACGAAGCTTAGTTCTAAATTTGAGCGATCGTCGGGTTTATCTTTACGAAGCAGATAAAGTTAAAGCCAGCTATCCCGTCGCCATCGGCAAACCCGGTTGGGAAACCCCCACAGGAGAATTCTCAGTACTGGATATGGCACTCGACCCCGTTTGGCAAAATCCCTGGACGGGAGAAGTGATTCCGGCAGGTCCTGACAGCCCCATCGGACCGGCTATTATCGTCTTTGTCCTAGATGAAACCGGAATGTTCGCCTTCCACGGCACGCCGAACGAGGAACTCATCGGACAAGCGGTATCCCACGGCTGCGTTCGACTGCGCAACGAAGACATCCTCGCCTTGTACGAACTCGTGGATATCAATACACCCGTGGCTGTCGTTCCCTAAGTTTTAACGGGGTCTACCATTGCTATTTTTCTGTTTGAATCCCAGGCGTGAGCCTGGGATTGCTATTTACGCGGTGTGCAACTTTAGGTAAAGCCATATAGTGAGCGAGTCGAAAAATCCTCCTTTTCCCCTTCCCCTTTCCCCTTTGACCTCGAGTGAGAGAATTTTGGAGAATTAAGTCGCACATGGCGTTATTTTGTCTTTATAGCTGTTCGCGCTCGTTTCGTTACACATTTTTAGTTATGGGGAATGGGGAAGGGAGAATTCGGAAGCGCGGAAGTGCGGAATTCAGGAGGGAACGGGGAATGGGGAATGGGGAATAGAAAAGACCTGTTTCGTCGGTGGTATCAGTAAACGGCTCTCCCCGGACACTATTCGAGTCGGAACAGAACGTTAAATGTGAAATATTCGTCGTTGAGTTTTGCCCAGTCGCTGTTAGGATAAGCAAAGTCCAAAAATCAAGCGATGCTAAAGCGACGAAGGAACCGAACGACTCCCCTGCTACTCATCGGACTGGCAATTTTACTGGCCGGTGCAACCCTAACCTTTATGAGGCGGCGGGGAGAGCAATCGACTTTGTTGAATCCGGTGCCGTCCGAGCGCTCTGAGATTGCCGCAATCCTCTCTCTGCCTGAAGAGCGCAAAGTTGTAGAACTCGAAACCCTTGCCGCCGGTTCTGCCTCTGACGATCGCAGTCGCGCCCGATACTTAATGGCACGGGAGAGCCTCGATCGCCAAGACCCGGAAACCGCTCTCGAATGGCTCGACGGACTGGAAAAAGACTATCCGGCGATGGGGGAATACGTTCTGCTGCAACGAGCCCGCGCCTACCAAGAGATGGGGAATACCGGCAAAGCGCAATCTACCCTCGAGCGACTTTTAAGTGCCTATCCCGATCGACCCGCAGCCGCTGAAGCACTGTATCTTCTCGGCCAGGACGATCCGCAATATGCGACCCAAGCCATCGAGCAATTTCCCACCCATCCCCGCACGGCCGAAATTGCCCGCAACCAACTCAAAGCTGGCACGGACTCCCAAAATCTGCCGTTGTTGCTGTTGCTCGCCAAACACTTATATCTGAGCGATATTATCGAAATTCTCGATCGCCTCGTTCTCAGCTATGCCGATCGACTGACCCCGAAAGATTGGGAAACGATCGCCTTTGGTTACTGGGAAAAACTCGAATACGGAAAGGCGGGCAATGCCTACGCCAAAGCCGAGCGCACCCCTCGCAACCTCTATCGGGCCGGACGGGGTCGGCAACTGGTGGGTCGGCGCCGGGAAGCCGAAACCGCATACGAACAGCTCGCGCAAGAGTTCCCCGAGAGCGAAGAAGCCGGCTTGGGCTTACTGCGGCTGGCGAGACTCTCGAAAGATCGAGAAGCCGTACCCTATTTGGATAAAATCCTCGAAGGGCATCCCAAGTACGGGGCCGCCGCTCTCATTGAAAAATCGAAAGTTCTCGAAAATCTCAATAGCGATACATCTGCATCCCAATCTCGGCAATCGGTTCTCACCCAGTACAGTTCCTCAGAAGAAGCGGCTGAGTTACGCTGGACAACGGCGAGTGGATTAGCCAAAGCGGGACAATTGGAAGAAGCTTGGCAGTGGGCCGAGCAGCTCGTGAAAGAGAATCCCGACAGCGAATATGCCCCAGAGGCGGCGTTCTGGGTGGGTAAGTGGGCTCTGAATTTAGGAGAAACCGGCAAAGCCCGAGAAGCCTTCGAGTTCCTGTTGGCCACCTATCCCGAATCTTACTATGCTTGGCGGGGGGCGAATTTCCTAGGATGGGAAGTGGGGGACTTCACGACGGTGCGCCAGTTTTCCCCTCAAGTGGTACCGCCGACGGAAACGGTGCTTCCCCTGGCGGGTTCTGAAACCCTGGCCGAACTAACTCGACTGGGTTTGCAACGGGAGGCGTGGGAACAGTGGCAGGTTGAATTTCTCAATCCCATGGAACCAACGGTGACCGAACAGTTTACCGATGGTCTGATGCGTATGGGGGTAGAGGATTATGTTGACGGGATATTTATGTTGTCCTACCTCGCCCAACGGGAAGAACCCGAAGAGCAAGCCCAATATCAGGAACTTCGGCAGCAATTGGGATATTGGCAGGCACAGCATCCGTTTCCCTATTTCGAACCGGTGATCGAGTGGTCGGAAAAACGGCAGGTCGATCCGTTGCTGACGATCGCCATTATCCGCCAAGAATCTCGCTTTCAACCGTCGATTCGATCGGTTGCTAATGCGGTAGGTTTGATGCAAGTCTTACCGGATACGGCCGATTGGATTGCCGAGCAAAAGAACGAACCCAAACCGAAAAGTTTGGAAGATCCGGAGGAAAATATCCGCGTCGGCACCCTCTATCTGGATTATACCCATCAGTTATACGACAATAATTCGTTACTGGCCGTGGCGAGTTACAATGCCGGACCGGGTAATGTGGATGACTGGATGAAACGCTTCGATTTAAGCGATCCCGATGAGTTCGTGACTCAAATTCCGTTCCCAGAAACGAAGGGATATATTAGTTCGGTGTTTGGGAACTATTGGAATTATTTGCGAATTTACAACCCGGAAGTGAAAAGAAAACTTGAAGAGATTCAGGGAAAATATTCTAAATAAAAAATTAAATTCTGCGCTGTGCGATTTAATTTCATCTATTTTGGTTCTATCGTATCTTTAAACGCTAAACTTTAGCGCAATATGGATATGTATAGAGAATAGATGTTACGTCGATATACGAAAAATTTAAGTATCAAATCTAAGCTCTTAGCCATTCTTTTAGGGGTGAGTTTGGGTTCGACTTTACTCGCGAGCTTTTTGGGATGGGAGCGATCGAGAGCTAATCTCCAAGGGACGATCGAAGATTACTTAGCCAGCATTCTCGATTCGAATACCAACCAAATCGAATTCTTCTTTCAGGGGTTACGAAATCACGTCAAAACTCTGAGTGAAGACCGGATGGCGATCGAGGCAATGGTAGAGTTCAATCGCGATTACGACGAACTCAATAATCAGTATATTCCCCCAGAATGGAACCAGGCACTCGAACGATATTACCAAGAAATATTCTTTCCTCAACTCACCCAAGCGGTATCCGGCGAACTGAGCTACAGTACCTACGAACCGGAAAGCCAAGCGGCGAAGTACCTCCAATATTTCTACATTGCTAAAAACCCCAATCCTGTGGGTCAAAAAGAAGAACTGACCGTTACCGACGATGGGAGTAACTATAGCCAAACCCACGAGAAATACCACCCAATTTTCTTAAATTTAACCCAAATCTACGGCTACTACGACTTATTTTTGATCGATTATCAAACTGGGGAAGTGGTGTACTCCGTAGATAAGGAAACCGATTACACCACCAATCTCAATCGCGGCCCTTACAGCCAAAGCGGTTTGGCCCGATTGGTGGAACGAGTGCGCCAGAACCCGGAACGGCGGGCCGTGCAAATTGTGGATTTCCAAACCCACCGACCGTCCTATGGCGCGCCAGCAGCGTTCCTGGGTGCGCCGATTTACAACGGACCCCATATCGTGGGGATTTTTGCCATTCAATTACCCGTCGAAGAAATCGACAAAGTGCTCAGATCGAGTTCCGGACTCGGAGAAACAGGGGAAATTTACCTGGTGGGTTCGGATTTGTTGATGCGATCGAACGCGCGTTTGCTGACTGAAGATCCCGAAGCCTATCAAAAAGCACTATCTGCGAGTAGTGGCGGGACTTCTGCGGAAAATTTGCGATTAATCGAGCTGTTCGAGACCTCCATTCTGCTCCAGAAAGTGAACGCACAGACGGTCAATCGAGCCTTGGAAGGGGAATCGGGAAATACGGTCACTCGTAACTATCGAGGCAAACAAGTCTTTCGTTCTTACGCACCGCTCGATCTCCCGGATTTAGACTGGGTCATTATCTCAGAAATCGAAACCTCAGAAGCCTTTCGCTCGATCGATACCGTTCAGATTTACCTATTTATGGTGACAGCGGTGATTGCCGTTCTCGTGACCTGGGTGGCGTCGGCGATCGCGTCGAATTTTGTCAATCCCGTCAATCGACTCGTCGATGGAATGCGATCGCTCAGCCAAGGCAACGTTGACGTGGAAGTTCGGTCCGATTCTGAAGACGAATTCGGTCAGTTGGCCCAACATTTCAATCAAACCGCCGCCAGCGTTCGCCAACTCACCCATGAGTTGGAAGATAAAAAGCAAGAGAACGAAGCATTGCTGTTGAATCTGTTACCCGCGCCGGTGGTGGAACGCCTCCAACGCGGCGAAACCCAAATCGCCGATGGGGTGAAATTAGCCACGATTCTGTTTGCGCGCATCTCGGGATTGGAGACGGTGATCGGGAACAACGTTCAACGGGAAATTGCGCTGTTGAGCGAACTGATTAGTGCATTCGATCGTGCGGCTGCCAAACATGAGGTGGGTAAGGTGAAAACCAACGGTAACCTCTATATTGCCGCCTGTGGAGTCCTCCAACCCCGTTTGGATAGCACCAAGCTGATGATGGCCTTTGCGGTGGAGATGTTTAACATCATGCAAAAATTCAACAACGAATACCGCGACGAACTACTCGGTACCATCGGTCGGGAGTTGCGCTTGAGTATTGGGATCGACGACGGCCCGGTAGTCGCTGGCATCGTTGGCACGGACAAGTTTTCCTATGATGTCTGGGGGGAAACCGTGAGCGTTGCCGACTTCTTGCAACTGCACGCCAACCCCGAAAAAGCCGAAATTTTGGTGACTCAAGAAGTGTACGAACGCCTTCAGGATTTGTATGAATTCGAGCGTGGGGAAGATTGGGAGTTTACCGAACTCGGTCAGACGTTAGCCACTTGGGTTCTGCGCAGACCGATCTCGAATTTGGAACGGGACTTTTTCTTTTATTAACGTCATGTGCAACTTAACGATCCAAAACCTGACAACGCAGGGGGAAAGGGGAAGTAGGAAGAGAAAAGGGGATCGGGTTTCCGCGCTCACCACATGGCTTAGCTCGAAGTTGCACATCCCATCATTAGACGTTTCGCGAACGTGAAAGATGCAATAAATTCTAGTACCGATATCTTCCCCCATTCCCCATTCCCTCTTTTCTAAATCTATTCAGACCGAGGCTTAAAAAATATGAAACAATCATTATGGATTTGGGGTTTGCTGCTAATTTTTGGATTTCCCATTTTAACCATCGTTTTGGGAGAATTAAAAAGTCATTTACAGCGACAAAAAAACCCGCTAGAAGAGTTTATTAATAACTTGCAAAAAGTGGTTCTGCCGCCACTCGTGATTCTACTCATATTGCAGAAAATTTTACACTTACAAAACTTGGGTACGACCCTCCAAATTCTCGAAACCGTTCTCTGGTTTTCCATTATTTATACAGCATTTTCTCTGATAAAAGTTCTTCTAGTCACAGACGAAAAGCAGTATTCCTGGCAAGTTACCATCCCCAATATCTTTTTTCAAGTGGCTCGCGGGGCGATCGTCCTCGGGGTTGGCACTTATATCCTGGGAGAAATTTGGCAACTCGATCTGACTCAAGTCGTGGCGGCGTTGGGAGTGGGTTCGATCGTCGTGGCCTTAGCCTTGCAAGATACCTTGAGTAACCTCGTTTCGGGTTTTCTCTTACTCGCTGAAACTCCCTTCAAACAAGGAGACTGGCTGAAGATCGGTGAGACTGAAGGCAAGGTGATTGATATGAACTGGCGTGCCGTTCGCCTGCAAACTCTCGAAGGCAACGTGGTGATTATTCCCAACGGCGTGTTGGGGAAAGAAACCATTCTCAACTACAATCTCCCCCATCCAGCCATGGGAATTTGGTTTGAAATTGGGTTTTCCTATAACGATCCGCCGAATAAGGTGAAGAAAATTCTCCGTCAGGCACTGATGGAGACGAAAGGTGTCGTCCACGATCGCGGCTTGAAACTGGTTTCAACGGGTTCCTACGATGACTTTTCGATTACCTATCGCGTCATGTTTATGACACCGAATTATTTGTCTTCCTATAAAGTGGGAAACGATTTTCGATCGCGCCTCTACTATTTAGCCAAGCGCCACGGGTTGACGATTCCGTTTCCCATTCGACACGTCCATCATACGAAACTCGAACCGGTTAACCTCGAAGATCGTCCCCAGAAAATTGCCGAGTACTTGCAATCGCTCCCGTACTTTGAAGACATTGAGAGCGAAATTATCGACAAACTGGCCCTGGATGGGGAAGTGGAGTACTATGGCCTCGGCGAACCCATCGTCCAACAGGGAGAATTGGTGGAAGGACTCTATATTATCGAGCAAGGTTGCGCCACCCTGGCGTTTAAAGATATTCGCGGTCGCCAACACACCGTGGCGCGAGTTTCCAAAGGTGACTTTTTTGGGGAATCCGTGTTTGTTTCTGACAAAACCAGTGCCGTTTCCATTAGTGCGACGGAAGACCTGCAAGTGATTCGTCTCGATGCGGATGCCGTGGCGAATCTGATTGCCGAACGACCTCTGTTTACCAAACAGATCGACGAACTCATTGACGCGCGGCGCAAAACCTTGAGGCAATTGAGAGGACTCGAACGAGGCGAAGCGGAAAATACCGCCCTCGATCGAAGCCTGACAGGGGGTTCGATTTTGGATCGGTTTCGATCGGCTCGCAACCGCCAGGATGCTTAACGGCGATGGGAGAGAGAATGAAAAATTAAAAATGCGCGTAGGGGGAAAGGAGAGGAGCAAGACGATCGCAACTGACCTGTTGTCAATTGTCCAATCTACTCCCCCTCCTACCAGTAATACCCCCGATGCCTGATTGACTGACAAAACTAAAAAGCTCGAAGCTGTCTGAGCACAACGAATTCATGCTTGAAAGAGAGTTGAGATTGTTTTTTGGAGGCTCGTGCTGGATGGGGGTCAGGAGCACTCGATAGAAACAGACATCGGTGAATTTTCCACTGTCGAGTCATGGCGAGTCGAACCCAATTCCATCCGAGCTTCAGGTAACTCATGCCACGATGCCAATGAGGATCGACTTGGCGACGCTTGCCAGTTTCAACGACTTGAGTACCTTGGAGTACCAAAAAGAGCATCGTGAGTGCCACGACCCCGCACAATTGAGACAAGGCGAACTTATTGCGCAGACGAGACGCTTCGAGATTGAAACCGTTGTATCTAGGCTCAAATAGAGCCGTTGACTGTGCCATTGCGATAATGCTTGCTGTATCAGGAGATGGTGGAGTCCCATCACATCAATACGACGATTGGATAGCCACCGTCGAAATCGACGTTGATGAGATTGGCAATAGGTGGCTCGACTGACGACATAGACCCCAAAACCGTTCAGATTTACCCCAAGGCGCGCGCAGCATCCCCAACATCATCGCTTCCCAGAGTTTTCAAGTGACGGACATCTTGCCATGAGTAATCGCAAAGACTTGCGAAAGTCGTTGAGCGCATCATAGAGTCTGTTGTTGGAGTCATGTTTGAGCTTCTAAGTGTGGTAACTTTTCAGCTTATATCATGTTCTACTTCCCTCCTGGCTTAAATTTCAGCCCACAAATTTCACAATTGAGCGATCGCTCAATTGTGGAAGAGCTACAGGGTAAGTGTT
>NZ_JBRJXU010000054.1:0-125913 GCF_057467645.1 Zarconia sp. | reverse complement strand
GACAAGGGGACAAGGGGACAAGGGGACAAGGGGACAAGGGGACAAGGGGACAAGGGGACAAGGGGACAAGGGGACAAGGGGACAAGGGGACAAGGGGACAAGGGGACAAGGGAGACAAGGAGATAAGGAGACAAGGAGACAAGGAGACAAGGGAGATAAGGGAGACAAGGGAGATAAGGGAGACAAGGGAGATGAATTTTCCCAACACCCCACACCCCGTTTCCAAGCCAACTAAAGAGGAATATAAAAGCGTGGATAACGTATTGTTAGACTCGATCGAGACCCACCTGGTTAAAGTGACCCCGACGACTTCAATCGAAGAGACGATCGCCCAGATGCACGATCGACAAACCGATCGAGCGTTCGTCCTGGATGGGGAGCAGTTGGTGGGGATTTTTACCGGAATAAATTTAGTCGAAGCGATCGCCAACCACCTCGATCTCGGGGTTGAGCTCGAACGGGTGATGACTCCCGAACCCCTTATCTTGACTCTTCCCCGTCGAGAAAAGGAACCCGAGAGATGGCGGGTTCTCCATCGCCGCGCCATCGATTTAGTGCGCCAATACGATCTCGATTTTCTGTGCGTTGTTGACGATCGAGGTCGTTTCGTCGGCGAGCTCGCATCGAGCCAACTCCTCCGTTCCCTGGACGCGATCGGACCGCCACTCCCCCCCCAAACGATTCCGGGGAAAACCACCGCTGGGCTTCACAAACTCGTCCGGGAACTCGAACGGCGTATCGGTCAGAGAACGGCCCAACTCCAAGAGTCCCATGCTTTGCTCGTCGAAGAAATTCGCGATCGCCTGCTGGCGCAACTCGAAATTAGCAAACTAGAAGCCCAATTCCAGGTGGCGGTGGATAACATTCCCAATATCTTCGCCATTTACGATTGCCATCGACGATATCAATTTATCAATAGCGAGGGGTTGCGATGTAGCGGTCGATCTCTCGAAGCATCCATCGGCTTACGGGATGAAGATATTTTTCCGCCCGGGGTGACTTCGAGTTATCTTCCCCTGCTTGAAAGGGCGATCGCCACGCGCACCGCTCAAACTGGAGAATGCAAGATGTACAACGCCCGGACTCAATGCGAGTTTGTCGCCGTTGCCACCTACGTTCCCTTACTCGACGATTTCGGTCAGGTGTACCAAGTTCTCGGCATTGCCAACGACATCACCGAACGCAAGCAATCGGAAGCCCAACTCAAAGCCGCCACAGATCGATTGCGGGCAGTCTTGGATGCCGTACCGGGGTTCGTATCCTGGATCGTCCGCGATCGCGATCGCTGCAACGGTCCGATGCTCTGCTACGAGGGAGTCAACAGTCATTTAGCGGCCAGTTTGAACCGCTCTCCAGAGGCCTTTGTCGGTCAACCCCTGGGATTTATGGAAGGTCAGTCCCAGTTTACGGAGTTTATCGTTGAATTCATGGCCGGTTCCGATCGAGCCGCATGGCGGACGGTCGATGTCAATATTCGCGGTGCCCAGTGTTCTTACCTAATCGCCGCTCAAAAATACCAGCAAGATACTGCTGCCGTGTCCGTGGGAATTGACATTACCGAACGCAAACAAGCCGAAGAATCCTTACGCTATCAGTTGGCCTTCGAGCAGCTGGTGATGAGCATCTCGACGGATTTTCTCAACCTGCGATCGGAAGAAATCGATGGGGGAATCGAACGAGCGCTGCAACAAATTGGCGAATTTGCCGGGGTGAATGCCAGCTATATTTTCCTTTTTGGCGAAGATGGAACCCAGGTCAGCATGACCCACGAATGGGTCTCCCCCGGCATCGAACCGGAACGCGAGCGCTGGCAAAATATCTCCATAGAGAGGTTTCCGGCGGCGATCGAGCGTCTCAAAGCCGGTGAAGTCCTCTACATCCAACGCTCCCAAACCCCTTCAACGCCCATCGGGTGGCACGGCGATCGAGTGCTGTCTATGGCAGCGGTTCCGGCGATCTACCAAGGCCAGACGCTTGGGTTTATTGGCTTTGACGCGATCGAGGAACCGAAAATTTGGTCCCAGAGCAGTATTTGGTTGCTGCGCATTGTCAGCGAGATCGTCACCAATACCTTGCAGCGACGGCAAGCAGAACGGAAACTGCGGCAAAGCGAGCGGAAATTTCGCGCAATTTTCGATCGCGCCTTTCAGTTCGTCGGCTTGCTCCAACCCGATGGCACCGTCATCGAAATCAACCAAACCGCTCTCGATTTTGCCGCCTTAACATTACCCGAAGTCGTCGGACGACTGTTTTGGGAAACCCAATGGTGGCAAGGGGCACCGTCGATTCAAACTCAACTCCAAAAGGCGATCGTTCGAGGGGGAGCCGGTGAGTTCGTTCGGGAGGAGGTGGACGCGATGGGAACCGGTGGAGTGACCGTCACCCTCGATTTTTCCCTCAAACCGGTGACCGATGAGGCGGGGAAGGTGGTGTTGCTCATTGCAGAAGGTCGGGATATTACGGAGCAAAAATTAGCCCAGCAAGAACGATACCTGGCTTATCAGCGATCGCAACTGCTTTCGGAGGTCACCCTCAAAATTCGCCAATCTCTCGAACTCGAAGAGATTTTACAAACCGCTGTCAAAGAACTGCAAAAATTACTCCAAGCCTCCCGCGTCGCGATCTTCGAGCGGGCGTCGGGGGTGACGGGACGGGTGGTGAAAGAAGCAGTGCTTCCGGGTTGGCCGACGTTGGCCGGACTCGAAATCGACGATCCGTCTTTTTACACGAGCGATCGAGACGGCACGAACGTGGGAGAATTCTACGCCATTCCCGATCTTGAGAGTGCCAGATCGGAGCAAGCGGGGAATTTCTCGTTACTGAGCAGTTATGGGGTGAAAGCCGCGTTGGTCGTTCCCATTTGGGTGTCTGGGGCCGGCACCAAGCAGGCGGGAGAGGAAACATTGCCCGTATTATGGGGCTTTGCCATCGCCCATCAATGCGATCGACCCCGACAGTGGACGACATTTGAAATCGAACTGTTGCAACAGCTCGCCGATCAAATGGGAATTGCCATCTCGATTGCCCAACTCATCGATAATTTAGAGGACATCGTCGATCGGCGCACGGCTCAACTGCGGGCGCTCAATGAAAATTTGGAGCGGGAAATTCGAGAGCGCCGTCGAGCGGAAATTGCGCTGCGTCGCAGCGAACAACAACTTCGCCTCACTGCTGATGCTCTCCCGGTGGCGATCGCTTACGTGGATGCCCGACGGGTCTATCGCTTTAACAATCGCACCTACGAGGATTGGCTGGGCAAACCCCTCTCGCAAATTACCGGGCATCCCGTGTCAGCAGTCTGTGGGGAAGAGATCTACGAGGCTTGCCGCCACTATATCGATACCGCGTTATCCGGTTCGCGAGTCTCCTACGAAATCCAGCAACCGGAAATCGAGGGTACCAGCCGCTACCTCAGCGTCACCTACATTCCCGATATTAGCGAAATGGGGGAGGTGAAGGGCTATTTTGCCGTAGAAATTGATATTAGCGATCGCCACGCCGTCGAACAAATGAAGGATGAATTTCTTTCTGTTGCCAGTCACGAACTGCGTACGCCGCTGACCTCGATTCGCGGGTCTTTGGGTTTGCTGGCGACGGGAAAATTGGGACAACTCTTGCCCAAAGGTCAGCGAATGCTCGACATTGCTCTCAAAAATACCGATCGCCTCTGTCGCTTGATTAACGATATTCTCGATCTCGAGCGGATGGAATCGGGTCAAATTCAAATTCTCTTGCAACAGTGCAATGCGGTGGAACTGATCTTCCAAGCGGCCGAAGCCATGCAGGCGATGGCGGAGTCTGCGGGTGTTACCCTACATGCTATCTGGGACGATCGCACTTTCGAGATTCAAAACGATATTCAAACTGGAGAACGTAACGCGATCGATTTCAAGACAAACGTCCTCCCGGTTTGGGCAGATGCCGATCGCATTTTGCAAACTCTGATTAATTTGATTAGTAACGCGATTAAGTTTTCACCCCCCCAAGAAACCGTTTCGATTCGCCTTTGGCAACAGGGGTCTCAGGTGTGCTTCCAAGTCAGCGATCTCGGACGGGGGATTCCCTCAGACCAATTAGACCGTATTTTCGGTCGCTTTCAACAAGTAGACGCCTCTGATTCTCGCCAAAAGGGCGGTTCTGGACTGGGTTTGGCCATCTGCCGTCAAATCGTGCAGCAGCATGGCGGTCGGATTTGGGCCCAAAGTCGTTTGGGGGTTGGAAGTCAATTCTACGTCACCTTACCCCTGTCGGAACCCAAGACTTTAGGCGTTGAAATCTAGTGCCGCGACGGGTATTAAACATGTAAACGAATCACCCATCATCATTGCGTTCCCCGGCGTTTTTCTTGAATATTTTCGAGTTTCTGGCGTCGATTTTCGCCTTTTTTTGGAGATAAAACCCTCTCCCATCGAGAAAGACCGAAGGTTGAGAGATAGTCGGTCATCCTGCTACACTTAAAGTGTGTCAGTTTAATTCACTTTTTTAGACAAAATTTAAGATTCATTATTTCTCTTCAAACGATTGTTGTTCGATCGAGTAACCTGGTCTTAAGCCATCTTTTCCATCGATCGAGCTACAGCCTTTGCCATCATTCGGTATCTGCTTGTCTATTTTTTATATTTCCTTAACAAAGGGGTTGAGAAAAAATTTAAACCCGTTCCATCGGAATGCATCAGATCTTTTCAAAATATAGATATTTATCGTTTTACAACTATATACCAACCATTAATTCTTTTGCATGACTGTAATTTCTAATGGTAGTCAAGAAAATTTTGGTCATTGACGATGAAGCGGATATTCGGGAAGTCGCTCAGCTGAGCATCGAAATTCACAGCGATTGGGAAGTTCTTGGAGCAGATTCGGGTCATGTCGGCTTGTATTTAGCTCGAGTCAATACTCCCGATGCCATCCTGTTAGATGTCATGATGCCAGAGATGGATGGGTTAATGACCTTGGCAAAATTACAATCCGATCGAAATACTTGCAAGATACCCGTAATTTTACTGACGGCAAAAGTTCAAGCAGCAGAACAACGACGCTACGCTCAATTAGGAGTGGCTGCCGTGCTGACTAAACCGTTTGACCCGGCGATGTTAGTCGAGCAAATCGCTCGGGTTTTAAACTGGGAAATCTAACCCCACCGACACCACGATCGAGTTTCCACAAGTATCGATAATCCATTATGTTGAGTTCGCTAAATGTCAGCAATCGCTCGTTACGCTCCTTCCCCCAGACCGACTTTTACTGTCTCGATCCATGACAGATAGAAATAAGACGCGAGCGTGATGGTTGTTCGAGCAACGAGCGTAAACCCGGACAATTCTTCAAGCTAAGACTGGATTTCTAGAAGGTATCGCTTTAAAAAAGCTTTGCTAAACCAGCATCATATAAACATGCTTTTATGATAAAAACACGATATTGTTAAGTGTAAGATATTCATTTCAGCTCAATAGATCTAAAAAACAAGATGACTTCAATCCGTATATTTACGGTACACCGATTGAAACTTCATGTTAGATTTAGAGAGGTTAGTGAAATTACGGATATTCTCTGAGAGTTTTTGAGTCATTTGCATTAATCTGTCGATGGTATATTTTCATCAACTTTGCCTTTGGTTTTAGAATCGCTATGTTAGATTAAGCCCAAAACTAAATGACGATATTACATTCGTCATTCTTCATGTTGTACCATCGGCGTCCCGATGCCCTAAATTTCGAGATAAACGGGTCGCTTGTCAAACTTTAAGATAACGACGTTTGGCTGGGTTATTGTTTCTGCCAGGGTGTACGAGTCAAATTAACAAGCAAAGCAAAGCACGAGAGAAAAGTTTCACGATGGAAACGGTACTTACTTACTATGTAGTTGGCGCTCTGACAGTTTTTACAATTTGGTTGAGTCTTTTCTGGGAGGATTTGCGAACGCCAATGAGCGATCGGAGTTCGTGGATCGTCCTGCTCGTTGCCACTCTTCTGTGGCCGCTATCGTTGCCGATGTCACTCATCGAACTTTCCCGTAAAAGACGAGAGGTTTCTCGGTTCGCACCCCACAACTTACTTTTAGGTCAACTTTTGAAACAAGCAGGATTGCTCTCAGACAGCCAAATCCGAAAAGTTCTGCACGAACAACAAACCCAAGAGCAATCCCAGCGTTTCGGTGAAATTCTCGCCCGTCGGGGATGGCTGGCTCAAGAAACGGTGGACTTTTTTGTCGAGGAATTGCCCCAGCTCAAATTAGTCCCCCGAAAGCAGCGGTTGGGAGAGTATCTCGAGGCAGCAAAGTTACTCGATCGCGAACAGGTCGAACTGATACTTGCCGAACAGCAATACACTTCATTGTTGTTTGGGGAAGTGGCGGTGCGTAAAGGATGCCTCGATCGCAAAACCTTAAATTTAATCTTGTTTTACCTACTTGAGGAAAGCGAAGAGATAGAATTGGCTTACCCGGTATAGTCTTGGGTAAACTGACTCGATTGCTTTCGCAGCCCGTCATATTAACTTCAGATCGTTACTCATAATCAAAAATCTCTCATTTTCCAGTTACAGAAGATTTGAATTATTAGTATTAAAGAGAACTTAATAAGACGGCAAGTCACAATCCCACTGTATTGTTGCGCCGGAAGTCCGAACAATACTCGATCGAAAAATCCTCTTCTCCGGGAGAGGGTTTTTCTGTGTGGGTGGTACTCTGGTGTCGACGTCATCACCCATGGGTACTCATATCAGATCCGGGTAATTCACCATAATATGCAAATCCCACGAGTCACTTTCTCCCACCGCGATTGCCTGCTCCCCAACGGTCGGCGTTCCCTTGCGTAGGCGGCCCCCTAGGGGTCCGACCGCTGCTCGCATCCACCGGAATTATAGTCATTCAACCGGATTTGAGATCACGGCAACCAACGGGGATAAAAACCATTGATGGGCAGTTGTTCCGCTTCGAGTTGAAGCGAGCCATCTTCCGAATCGGGAACCAGAGGAAACAGCAACCATAAATTGCTCGATTCGATCGCCGCACCGGAGTTGGTACGCGGTGCGTTATCCCGACTCGACGAACGACGGGAATCGACATTGGCAATTTGATCGAACATCAGCGATAAACCATCGCCGGCAATATCGATGTGAATATCCGGCTGTGGCGTTTCAAAGGTGAGCAAGCGTTGAAATTGTTGCGATTCGAGATCGACTGCCGCAATATAGGGAATTTCCCGATACTCTTCCCCGCTTTCATCCAAATCCGTGAGCAAACAGTAAAGTACTTTGCCTGTGGGATCGAACTGAGCTTCTAGAATCGAGCCGTTGGTTTTGATAATCTGCTGGTGTTCCCCTTGATTAGGTACCAAGTACAGCCCTCGAGTGTAGTCGGGATTGTACTTAACCATCGCCGCTGCCGAACCGTCAAGGCGAAAATCCATGACTTTGCCGTATTCGGCGAAAAACGCCAGGGGTTCGCCCGTATTCGCGGCATTTTCATCGAGAGGTAGCAAGGCAATACCTTGTCCCTGGGCGATCGCAATTTCCCGACCGCTGGGGGCAACGACAAACTCCCCGCCTGGGGCACTTTCGAGGGGTTCGGGTTTTTGGCCATCTCGGATAGCCCACAAACCGAAATTCGCCCCGGGATTTTGGCGATTCGATCGCTGAACGACGATGGTATCCCCTTGAGGGGAGAGGTCGAACTGCAAGTTTTGATACTCTTGGTTATCGAGGATGCGCTCGATTTTACCCGCACGTTCGGGATCGGGTTCTTTGCCCTCGGGAACGTGGGGATGAATCCCCGTGGTGACGGTGTAGAGTTGAACGTCGATGGCGCTTTCATTGGGGGAGAAGCGATCGACCGCAGAAAAGAGAATCCGATCGCCCAGGGGATAAATTTGGTAATTCATCACCCGCAAATCTGGTGGCGTGAGGACGGTTTTTTCCTCCTGGGTGATGTTGTAGAGAATTAACTGTCCCGCTTCCGACTCGTCCACACCGATATAGGCAAAGGCCAAATCCCGACTGCGAAAATTGCTTTCAAACGGTTCGATGGTGGTATCGCGGTCTTTAGCAGCCGCAAAGCTATCGCGCGCCCCATCTAGTGTGACGGTATACTCGGAGCCGTATGGCGCCGGGCGATCGAGGGTGTAGGCCATGCGCCGTCCCGCCCAGCTAATTTTACCCGGTAGCGGCGGCTCGATGCGCAGGTTTTCTTCGACGCTGACTCGATCCATGGGGCGGTTGAAAGTGAACAGAAACGCGCGATCGGTTGCTCCCACCTGTCGGTTTTCCCAGGTAAAATCGCGAATTCGGGGAACGGTGCGATCGCCGCCGAGCATCAACACCAGCATCAATACCATAAGTCCGAGAATCACGCTGAGGGCAATGCGATCGATGGGTTGCCACCGGAACGCGATCGGATTTTGAGGTTTTACGCGAGTCATAGGGAACGGGGAATGGGGAATAGGGAATGGGGAATGGGGAATGGGGAATGGGGGATTTTTCGGCTCGCTCGCTATATGGCTTTACCTAAAGTTGCACGTGGCGTTAATAAGTAATAAGTTTGACCTCTTGTTGAGAGCGAAGAATGCAACAAATGAATTGGATCTAATTTTTTTCCTGAATCAAGAGGCGCGCATTCGGCTGAATTCGGGCTTAACCTATACGACTCCTACTCATTACTTATTACTTGCGTGCCGCGCTTCCCATTGTCAATTGTCCATTGTCAATTGTCCATTCCCTAGGAATCGTAGGGATTTTCCGGTTCGGGAACCTCTTCGAGAGACTCGGCGACAATGACGAGTTTGCGCACATCTAAAAGGCGCGTAACCCCCATTTCCCCCTCCACTTTCAACCAGGTATCGGCGTCATATTCTGTGGCGTTCTCTGGCAACCGTACCGGCAATCCAACCGGGTAGGCATCCGCCGCGCAACAGGTAATCACGAAGCGAGAAATGACGAAGTAGTCTGGGGGGAAATCCGGGGGATGAATGACAAATCCGGTGAGATTGACTTTTTGCCCTTCGTATGCGGTAGGTTCGGGATAAACGTTGAGGGTGCGAATCCAATCGATGAGGGTTCGTTCTTCGGGGTTTTTGCTGGCGCGGAAGCTTTGGGGTTGCGATCGCGTACCCGAGAGTAAATCCGTGACCCCTACTTCCAATGCGGCTTGGCTGGCGAAGGGACGGGGGGTAATGAGTATGCCCAGAATCGCGGCCGTCAGCAGCAACATCGAACCCCAACCGGGTGGAAAGAGGGTGGTATGTTCCATCGACGGTATCGTCGGATTCGGCGACAACTTCCGGCGCCGTTGCTGCCACAGTTCCACCAACCGAAACCCGCCAATGGCCAGCAGTCCCAAACCTCCGACGATACACAGCCAGGTATAGGCGGGGTGAATGAGGATGTTGAGTTTGTCAGTGACCCAATATTTGAGCATCAGAAACCCCCACGCCGCGATCGCAGTCGCATCGATCCAGGGTATCCAAGCTTGAAATTTAGCACGTTTCATAGCCGAATTGAAGGTTTAACTCCAATGCAAGTTAATCAGCAACGCGATGATAAAGCTCAGTTGCGCGGCGAGGACAAATAGATAAATAACCGCCCGCGATCGAAAAATCGAAAACATCAACCCGATCGCTTTCAAATCTATCATCGGGCCGAAAACTAAGAATGCTAGTAGAGAACCATTCGTAAACGCTGAGGAAAACGAGAGGGCAAAAAAGGCATCCACCGTCGAACAAATCGAGACCAAGGTGGCAAGAACCAACATCGCCACAATCGACGAAATCGGTCCCTGTCCCAAACTCAGGACGATTTCCCGAGGAATCGCCACTTGAACGATGGCGGCAATGGCGCTACCGATGACTAAAACCCCCCCCAACTCTCGCAACTCCTGAAGGGCGTTCTCAACAAACAAACTCCAGCGTTCCCGATTGGAAGAGCAGGCAGCAACACCACCGGGGATAGCCAGCTCGGGAGATAAACCGAGCGGAGACTGAGAGGAAATTTCAAAAGCCGCTGTTTCCAAATTCATCCCCGACTGTCCGAGAAAATAGGTTCCCGATTTCAGCAAACTGGGGGTTTCTGGGGAGGTTTTGGCTTCCGGGCGAGATCGGGGCATTGCCCGCAAGAGGTTTTGTTGCAGCAGGGGACGCATATCACGCTGGACGCTGAAAACCACGGCGATGATGGTGGCGATTATTAACGACGCGCCTACCCGCCAGAATACCATTTCCGGGCGATCTCGAAAGGCGATCCAAGTCGACCAAATGACGATCGGGTTGATGGTTGGGGCGGCCAGTAAAAAACCGATGGCTACCGACGGCGAAACCCCCTGAAGCAGCAATCGCCGCGCTACGGGGACGTTACCGCACTCGCACACCGGAAACAAAAAGCCGATGGAACTACCGGCGAGTGCCCCCAAAACGGGGTTGCGGGGCAAGCGTTTGACGAGTTGTCGCTCGTTGACGAACAATAGCAAAGCACTCGAAAATACTACCCCCAAGAGGAGGAAGGGAAGCGCCTCGACGAGCAAACTCAAAAAGATCGTAAACGCATTATTAAACTGCTGCATCGTGAATGGGAGGAACGAAATTAAACGCAATCAAAACTCAAGACGGATGCCAAGCTATTGTAGCGAACTCCCGACATTCCCCGATCTCAAGGAGTAATTCCCCACAAATATTCCACAAAGCGATCGATTTCATCCGGATCGCATCCCCTCTAGAATGTAAAAAGGTTTCAGACTCGGAACGTTCGCGCAGTCAGATCTGCCAGGGCGATCGCTTCGAGTCCCGACTCGACCCAGAAGACTTCAAAACTGATGAAACGTCACCCCCTTTTCTCCGTTGCCATTATTACCATCGCGATCGCCCTAACCAATTGCAGCAACGCCACCCCACCCATCCCCACGGCAACTAACACGCCCGCACCCACACCCACCACTCCGGCCACACCCACACCAACGGCCACCACTCCGGCCACACCCACACCAACGGCCACCACTCCGGCCACACCCACACCAACGGCCACCACTCCGGCCACACCCACCACTCCGGCCACACCCACCACTCCAGCCACACCCACCACTCCAGCCACACCCACACCAACGGTTACCCAAACTCCCACCACCGCCCAGAATCCCGATCCCGAACCGCAACCGGCGGATATTCGCACCATTAGCTGCATTACCACCAGCGCAGTGGTAGACGACCCCGATGCCCCCCTCAACGTTCGTTCTAGTCCAGTGACGGGGAATGTGGTGGGTCAACTCGATAATGGGGCGATCGTCACGGTCGAACGGGAAGCGGATAACTGGCTCGAAATTAGCGATCCGGTCGAGGGGTGGATCTCGAAAAACCTCACTCAAAGTAGCTGCAACCAGAAAGTGGCACGGGTTAGCTTTCCCGCCGGACCGACATCCTTTACCCTGGACGATCGCATCGTCGGTACGGGGAATCACCAGTATTTAGTTACCGCCTCCCAGGGGCAAACTCTGACTCTAAAAGCACAAGATGGGCCGCTACCTTTTGTCATTGCCCCCAACGGTCAGGAAATTACCGGGGGAGTCGGGTATGCCGGGGCTGTGGATTGGAGTGGTGCGTTACCCGAGAGTGGGGAATATCGGATCGAGTTGACCTCGAATTTTCGCGGGTTTACGTACAATACGGCGATCGACTTGCGATAAGTATCGATGTCGGGATGTAAAGGTCCTGGCGCGATCGCCGTTTTCAAACCCTTCTTTGTCTCTCTAGAACACAATCGGGATGTCAGAAGGCTAGTCTCCCGACATCCCGATCTCGTTGGTGAATGCAACTTGCTCGTGTTAGTGCGCCGAACCGTTGCCGTGATATTTGTCCGTATCGTAGAACCCGTTGCGAGTTCCGAAATACAGGCATCCGAGGGTGAATAGAGGGGTGATGATGAGTAAGATTAACTTAACGTCCATCAGTATGTTGTCGCTCCTATGGTAAAAAAATGAGACTCTGCGATCGACAAATGTCGAGACGAGTGCTATTCGATCTTTATTTTATGAATGGGTTCAAAAACCCCCATCAAATTTTAGATTTGAAAGTTGAGATTGCCAAGATATCCCCTGAAAAACTTTAGATTCGATCGAACAACCGCCAAATCTCGATCGATGATGATGAACGGCTTTGCGGCTTCTCTTAAGACATACTTTTCGGTCTGACCCCGAATTTTAAGGGAAACAGGCATATTCCGAACGAACTCTACAACTTTACGATCTAAAAAAGGTAGTCTTCCTTCAATGGGATGTGCCATCTCAACACCCTCGGCAAACATTCGTAAAATGTAGTTAGAAAGGACGGTTTTAGACCACAAATAGAGGGATTGATGAACCGGTTCTCTGTCCAGCCGTTGTCGTTGTACATCTATCTCGTTTATTTAACAGATAGTGAGCTGTAACACTGGCATCGATCGTTATCTTTTTACTTGAATTTCTAAACTTTTGCGATTTTGAGGAGTTAGCTCCAATCGCGTTCTCCTAACATAGGAAGCATCCCCTCCCCTATAGACTTATATGGTAAGCTCACGGCTGCGATCGAACATAAAGGCACTCAACAAACATAAGAAAGCACTCAATAAACCCATCATTTGATAACTGTCAAGATTAATAGCACCCAGATAAAGTCTCCATACGCCTAATGTAAAATTCAAATAAAATCCAACAAAAAAGGGGACGAGATTGCCCAGAATCATTCCGATACTATTGAAGAAAGCTAATGCTGTAACAGCCGATCGCTCCGTGGCAGTATTGTGTACGCCAACGAGCAATGCCATTTTCAATCCCGATTGTAAAAAGCCAGTCAGAATAGTAATTAAGACCAAGGATAGAGATGACAACTGCCACCAACCATAGGACCATTCAATGGGTCGCACAAATAGCCATAGCATTCCGACAGTGGCTAACATTAAGACAATAATATATAGGGTACGCATAAAGCCAATGCGGTCTATGAGTCGCCCCCAAATTGCTATCCCAGTCAGAGTGCCTACTATATTTAATGTGATTAACTGGGAAATATAATTGGCATTAAGCTGTAAGCCCATTGCTAAATAAGTGACAAATAGCGGCAAAGAGGAAAGAAAACATAAAGTCAGAATAGTGATGAATAAACGGTATTTTTTGTTGGCAAATATATCGCGAATATCTTCAATAAAATCATAGCGTTTTTCAGAAAATAATTTAGGGTTGTTAGAGGTTTTAATTTTATCAGTTATGAGTCCTGCAAATAAACAGTATATCATCAGCAAAAGCACTATATATGCGTAATCTTGAAGTGCTAATTTTGCTCCAATTGTCACAGAAAGAATCGCAAAAAAAAGTAAATTAAACCCATTTACCGTTAGCCGCATTTTAGCCAAAAACCATCCACGCTTTTCTGGAAAGGTGGATTGCCGGATAATCGGTTGAAAAGCAACTCCTTTTGTCGCATTATGAACAATATTCATTAATAAAATAGTAATACAAAAAAAAGCAAAACCCAGAGTTTTATTTTTTGCATAAACTACAGGCACAATCAACATTAATGGTAATAAACAGAATAATAAAGCAAAACCAATTATCAGAGTATTTTTACTTCCCCAACGCTTGACAAAATAAATCCCTGCCATTTGTAGAGGTATAACTAAGGAAGGTAAACCAATGGCAAAACCGATTTCAGCTTCTTGTAAACCTAGGATACTGGTTGCATATAGCTGAAGTAAGCTAGCATCAACAGCACCAAAATTGGTCATCAGAGGGATATTTGCAATATTTGAGATAATCAAAAGCTTTTGATTACGAGCCAGTTGTTTTTGATTCAGCATATCGAGTGGTTACCAGTAATATCTAGTGCAGCGTGGCAGAAATAACAAGCTCGTTCTCAAACGCAGCAAAGCGATGTGCAGTCAGCATTTTTAATTTTGCGTGCATCGCGAGCGGTGTCGGTTTGAGTCCCGTTCAACTTTTCAAGACGCATTTTTAATTCTGCGTAGCAGCACTAGTTCTGGTATTTCATCTGACAATCCTGGAAAAAATATTTACCTCACTAATATTAAAAGTGCTGTAATAATCATTCACTTTTCAGGCATGCCTAAGCATTATATTTCTTTTCCCACTCTTTGAGAGCCATCGCATAGTTTCCGACAGCACTAATTCGACTCCAAAACATGCTAAAATCTGCCTGAGCATTTTCTAATTTGAATTCAATCTTATTACTTTTGTTTTTGAGAAATAATTCAATATTAGCCTGTACGGTATTACAGTAATCAATACAAACATCTATTCGTTCGTATTTAAACTGTTTCGGAAGGATTATCGATTCTGAGTAACCTTTGATTATCGGACTATCTAGGCGTTTTGCATAACTTTTAGCCGTTGACATGATATCCCGCTTTAAATGTACATAAAAAGCACGATCTCCATATTTTTTCTCTAAAGAACCGAGAAACCACGACAACCGATTATCTACTTCAATATGATTTTGAGAATATTGAAGGCGCCGATCTCCTATCAAAGAGATTCTAGATTCGTGAGATGCTGTATAGTTTTTAATATGCTGACAGGCTTGAGCAAATGTTGTAGAACCACATCTTCCAGTACATAAAACAAAAACATTTGAAAACATTAGTTCTCTCAACTCCGCATAACAAGACCATCATAAGCCATAATAATATTTTGATGAAAATCTTTGATAGATGCAAAAAGCAACTCTTTGGTTTTCGTATCTGGATACTGTCTAGCACCAAAATGAGTGACGATTACTTTCTCAGCATTAGTACCAGTTAGCACTGCCTTAAGTTGCTCTATATCAAGATGAAATCCATTTGTTTTATCTCCTCCAACCGGGCAAGATTCAACGATTAGAATATCGCAATCCTTAGTTATATTTAAGAGAGAATCACATAAAATGGTATCAACACAATAACAAATAGATTGGTTCTCTAATTGTAATTGAGCGCCTATCACTGGAGTATTATGTTTTAAAGCTTGAGTCTTTAGGGTGAAATTATCGAAATTCAAGGTTGTATCTTTAGCAACTCGAATATCAACAGGAAATCCTAGTTTCTCCCTAGGTTTTACAAACGGATAAGAAAACAAAGTCTCTAAATAACTCTTTAGACTTTCATGGATAACAATTGTTAGGGAAGCAGGGCGAAACATCGGTAAAATATGTAGCCCATAACAGTGGTCTAAATGCAGGTGTGAAAGCATGACAGTAATATTTTTATTACGAACGCTTTCTCTGTCTATTTTTCTCACACCAGTGCCTAAATCAAATAAAACAATATCTCTATCATTTACAAATACTCCTACACAATTGGTAGCACCTAATGTGCTGTCAAACCAACCAGACGTTCCGTAAAAAACGATTTCCAATGCTTTAGTCTCCTCTTTCATCAAAGTATCTCCTGATTTTTACAGCATATTCGTTGTTTTCATCGTGCCATTGCCATGCTCCATCTTCATTAATTGTTAGACGATCTGCGATCGCAAAACTATCGTCCTGAATTAATTTATGGCGATCGGAATAGCGACGATTTTTATAATCTCCCTGAACAATATGATAAATCCGATTTTCCAGACAAGAAACTCTTCCCTCAATCATCTTAAAAACTTGGTCTCCCCAAGAATGATAGAGATTATACAATCGAGGACTTAAAGAAAGCGTTTTGAACAAAATCGAATGATATCCCATAGCGGAGGCTAATAAAACTTTGTCACCCCCCCCCAAAATCATAAAGTCGGGGAAACCGATTTCTCTAATTGTGGTTGCCTTTGTTGCCCATCCAAAGCCTGGAGAACATCCAAGACTTAAGCTGATGCCACGTTGACTGAAATACTCGTCAACTCTAATATCGCGATGGAAACTGGTGACCACGGATTTGCGACTCAGTCCAGTTTGGTAAACATTTCCATTTTCAAGCTTTACATCTTCGACTTGATTAAAGATTTGAACGAGTCGGTGGGTTTCCAGTTTCTCTTTTAATTGCTCTTGCCAATCCTGATTCGCGAACAGGATATCTGCATCAGCCCAAATCACATATTGATGCTTTTCATTCAAATGCGATAATGCGACGTTATAGAATCTTTCTTTTTGCCAAAGTACAGAAGCCGAGGAAATCTTGATAATTTGAAGATGAGGCGATGAAATAATACTGTCCGTATCTAAGCCATAACCAACCAAGATGATATCAACTATTTGGCTTAAGTCAGCTAGTAATTTTAAAAGAGCAATATACCGGCTTTTAGTGCCTGAAAAATTAAAATACGCTAGTATACAAACCGTATCCATCACTCTCGTAAGCCTGTTGAATATATGTACGACTCTAGAATTTAATCGTATCTCCTCATAGACCGCTTTGATAGTCTGAGAGCGTCAATCATAACTGTAAGGTGCAGACCGGGTTGATTGACAACAGTCAATCAGCCTGCCCCCTCTACCTCTCTTCCCATGTCCCCCAATTCGATCGAACCCGCTTGGTTTGCCCGTCCGGCAACGGAAGTTGCTCCCGATCTCATCGGCTGTACCCTGGTGCGAAAAACCGACGACGGGCAAATTGTCCGGGGTCTCATCGTCGAGACAGAAGCGTACGAACCCGGCGATCCGGCTTGCCACGGCTATCGAAAAAAGAGCGATCGCAACGCCGCTATGTTCGGCCCTCCCGGGATGATTTACGTCTATCTCATCTACGGAATGTACCACTGCGTCAATCTTTCTACCGATGCCGAAGGCGTTGCCAGTGCCATCCTGATTCGGGCCGTGCAACTCGATACCGTTCCTCCCTGGATCGATCGCACTAAAGCGGGTAAAGTCGATCGCATCGCCGCCGGACCGGGTAAACTTTGTCGGGTACTCGATATCGATTTGAATCTGACGGGGAAATCGCTGGCGTTGAATGGTGCGCTGTGGTGCGAACCCCGCGATCCCGAGTTTCAGGAAGATTTGGATCGGGGGAAACAGGCGATCGTCCAAACCATCCGCATCGGGATTACGAAAGGCGTGGATTTGCCCTGGCGGTGGTATTTGGCTGATTGTGCGGCAGTGTCTCGACGTTAGTGCTGCGACGGGTCATTAAAAATGCCGACGATCGCGCGCCCAATTGAGAATTGCAACAGCGTGTACTGTGGCATCTATGGCGCAAGACAAGGAATTTTTCCCGAGTCAAATCGCTCCACTCATCCACCGTTTTGCCGGCGTTTTGCTGCCATTTGAAACGCCTCGCAATACTCCCGATGTCCGTCGGGAAAGACCAGATTCAAAGTGAGGGGATCGTCAGTATCTCTGGGGTCTCCAGGTCCTTCCGTCGCCACGAGTTGACCATCAACCTCAGCCAAGGGAATGGGTTTGCGATTTTTCAGTTCGCCCCCGCTACTATCGATGTAAACCGTGAGATTTTCTCGATCGAACACGCGACCGATCGATTGAATCAGTTGCAAGAAATTGCGATCGCTTCCCCCTCGTTTGGCTTGCTGCCCGTCTGGCGTTTCGACGATTTGACTGGTGACGGTATCCCCCACACCGATGATGGTGGGCATTAAGGCTCGATCGCAATGTCGATCGACTAAGGTTAATAAATCCGCTTCCGATTTCGGGGCTTGGCGGGCGTTGAAATTCTCCCCGAGGGGATATTCTCCGGTGCGCTGATAGTAGTAGCGATTGAGTAGTGCCAGCACCCCCGCTTCTTTAATTGCCCCCCGCAGCATAAACTGAAAGTCCGTCGTTCCCGAAGAGCGATCGTCGGCAAACCAGACAATTTCGAGATCGCTGCTATCTCTGCCCAAATTCGGCGCGTAGTGAACGAAAAACGAGTCCTCCATGCCCTGTTGACTGGCTTCTTGCACCAAGGTATCCATTAAGGCTTGCATCCGTTGCTGAAGTTGCGGGTACAGCGACAGGTTATCGGTGGCAGACAGGGTTTCGTAGAGAGTATTGAGATTTGCTGTCGGTGATGCCACGTTATCGAGAACGGAAGATTCGATGCCGCGATCGAGTTCTGTTGGGGAAATATCGTGGGGATGAATCGCGAAAAACGCTCGCAGTTCCGTTGCAATTCGTTGGGGAACCTGTTGTAAAAATGCTAACTCCTCGTCGCTGACTCCTGGATGGGAGACCTTGCCATCGCGATTTTGCCATTGTACGCCCCCTGCGGCTAGTCCGGGCAGATAGAGTTGCTTCTGGGCAACATCTACACCGGGATAAGCGCGATCGATAATGCCATTGACCCCCCGCTTGCCGATATGTTCGCCATTGGTGAGGACGAAGAAATGCCCCTCAAAAGCACTGATGGCTTCCACGTACGCCGGATCGATGGTGCGATCGAGGGGGTCTTTGACTAACCCCATGCAAACGCCATCGAGGTCTTGGATAACGAGCAAATTTTCCGTATTCGCCAGTACGTCGATAAAAGCGGCGCGATCGAGGCTAAGGCGTTGTTGAGACAGGGATACCATATGAAATCTGGTCGACGATCGTATTGCTCGTACTCGATCGCCCATGATTATTTCTAGGGTCAAGTACGAATGGGACAAAATGCTGAGTGAATCCAGCAGCCACCGCAGTCAGTCGTCAGGGAAGATTTTGACTGCAATATTGCCCATCTTAGGGACTTGCAAGGAAATAAGATACCCGTACCTTGAGAATCATTTCTCGATCGGGGAAGGCATGAAAGATTTTGCCGTCTCTATCGCTGATGTAAAGTAAAACTTTTGATTTGCTTCTATCTCCACTTTTTTTCCCTCATTTAATCCGAAGACATTTCAAATTCGCCCATAGCACCAAGACGGATAGTTATAAGTTCAATATCCGTGATTGCTTCGTGGGGACCTTGTTGACACCCGGCTGGGGTTTTCCAAAATGTTCCTGCTTGACAAATATTTGGTACGGTTTTTATCGTACCCGACAACAAAAATACATATTCATCACATGGATGAGTATGTCGCGGTATGACAGTACCTTTCTTCATTTTTAAGCGGTGAATCGAACCATCTTTAACCGGTTCGCTAAGTACTGACCAACTCGTTCCTGGAAAAGCTTTTAAATCGGATAAAATTTGCTTGTCTGGTTCTATGAAAATTTGTTGCATAATAATTTTTTAATAGAAGGCATAGCATTTTTATTGTATCGCTCTATATTATCTCGCTCTAAAAACAATGTAAACTTTAGTAGCTTCCTATACTTTGGTATATTTTAGATGACCGATCGCTTATGACTCACCCCAACCCAATATCCAACAACATCATCACCACAAATCCCACCATCACCCCCATTGTCGCTTCCTGTTCGTGTCCTTTTTCGTGAGATTCGGGGATAATTTCTTCACTAATTACAAAAAGCATTGCCCCCGCCGCAAACGCCATCGCCCAGTGTAAAACCGACTGCGCTACCGAAACCACCCCCGCACCAATTAATCCCCCGATCGGTTCGACAAGTCCCGTCAGCAGCGATACACCAAAGGCATAGGGAACGCTATAGTTTTCCGCGACTAAGGAGAGTGCCACTACCAACCCTTCGGGAAGATTTTGCAATCCAATTCCCAAAGCTAACGGCACGCCATCGCTCACATTTCCCGCCCCAAAATTTACCCCCACCGCCAAACCTTCGGGGAAATTATGTAACGTAATTGCTGCCACAAACAACCAAATCCGTTTCAGGTTTTTCGGCGTATTCCCCTCGCATCCTTTACAAAAATGTTCGTGGGGTAAATATCGATGCGTCAGCACCAAAAATATGCCCCCTAAAAGTACTCCAATTCCCATCACGAATGCCGCCCGCATTTGAGTATCTCCCAGGGCGATCGCCGCTTGAGTTCCGGGGATAATCAGGGAAAATGCCGTTGCTGCCAGCATTACGCCACCGCCCAATCCAAGGGCGATCGCCTGTATCCGCTTCGTTAATTCAATGGGGAGAAAAACCGGTAAAGCACCGATCGCCGTTGCAAGTCCGGCACACAAACTAGCAAGAAATCCAGCGAAAACAGGATGAATTGTTAGATCCATAGTTGGAGAATTGGAGGAGGGGAAGATGCGGAATATGGGGACGCTTGTAGGGGCAAAGCATTTGAGCGGCAAATTCTCGAAGAAACGAAACCTCACAAATCCAAATGCTTCGCCCCCTCCGGATGAGGAGAGACTAACAAAGGCTCAGCTTACCCCAATTTCAGCCGCAAACTCGGCATCTAACCAGCGATCGATATCTTGACGCATTCGATCGGGAATTTCCCAGGGAAACAGGTGGGCGGTATTGGGGTAAAGATGCCACTGACTGCGTTTGAGGTGTTCGGCGGTTTCTTGACTCGATTCTGGGGTAATGTGGCGATCGGTATCGGCAGCCATCACCAGACAGGGACAATCGATCGCCTCTAAATCCGGCAGTCGGTTGTAGCCCCCTCGAATGGCTTTGTTGAGGGCGCGGGTAGCGGCTTTGGAAGTTTGCCAGTAGGCCCAAATCCCCTCATCGGCTATGTATTGGTATGCGGTGGCAGTATGTTGTTGGAACAGGTGTTGAAAGAGCGATCGTTTCGCCAATGTGTCGATATTCCACTGCCACCCCGGACGCAACAGGTTCACAATCCCCGATACTCCCGTATAGGCGAGATGTTGCCAGGTGACGGGGGGATGGTTGCTGCGGGGACGCGCCGCCGTTCCCACCAGAATTAACCCCTGCACTTTTTCGGGCAATCTCAGGGCCAGTTCCATCGCCAGAATCCCCCCCAACGACCAACCGAGGACGATGCAGCGATCGATATCGTATCGTTCCAGAACCGCCTCGAGATCTAAAAGGTGGGCTTTCATCTCGAAATCTCCCGTTGCCGGACTTTGACCGTAGCCGCGCAAATCCGGGGCCAAGGTTTTGCAGCGACGAGAGAGGTGGCGGGTAAAAACGGACATACTGCGTCCGGAACCGGGATGGCCGTGCAGGCAGAGGATGGGATAACCCGTTCCGGCGACGTAGACATTTAGCGGTAGGGGAGAGGATGAGTTGGTAGATACGGGGGTGGGTTGAGTTGGCATGTTTCGATCGTCCGACGGAATTCAGATTGAGGCGGCAACGCTCAATATATCGGAGTTTAACGCCAATTACCAAGGACTACCCACTAGGGTGAGCAGGGGGAGCTGAGGGAGCAGGGGGAGCAGGGGGAGCAAGACCCCGGAGAAAATCCAGGACTGTCCTAGCTGGAGTGGCGACAGCTATATATCGGAGTGTAGCGCCAATTACCAAGGACTACCCACCATGGTAAAGCCCGCCCAATAGTAAGGATGAGACAAATCGCGATTTTCCCAACCTTGCAATTCCGGTGGCAGGGGAATGCGAATACCGTCACCCACCAGTTCGCCCCCTTCAATCCGAACCTCCCCTCGCAATAGGGCAAGCTGGGCTTGTCGGAGCGCTTCGGCTTTAATGGGCGATTGTCTGAGATCGCCGTAAAACTGACTCATCATCGCCAAGGTTCCCAAATCGCTCACAGACCACAAGCTCGCTAGGACGGACTTAACCCCCGCTCGAACCGCCAGTCCGGCAATTCCCATTTCGCTGGTTTCATTTCCCACAGCGGTTTGACAAGCACTCAAGACTAATAAATCCACCACCGGCGGCGCAAACCAACCCACCTGCCGGAGTTCCTCTAAAGAGAGACGCTCGTCCCAGAACTGAATGTAGGCTCCTTCGGAGTCCGATCGATCGAAACGGGCGTGAGTGGCCAGGTGAAGAATATGATGGTGCTGCTCTTGGCGCTGCCCGATCAGATTTTCCAGGGTAAATTCTTCGTTGAGAAATACTTCACCCGGCCAAAGTCCAGGGGTGGCGGTAGAGGGCGTCTGAGGTTTGGATTTGCGGGCAAAATCAGCCCTCGATGCGGGTACCCCGACGATGGTTGCTAATTCTAGGGGGACCGCCGGTAAGGGCGCTAGCTCAGTAAACTCGGACATGCCCATGGCTAAAACCCGATCGCCCTGTAGGGATCGATAGCGGGTATCGGTGAGATTCAGACTGGGAATTAGACCGAGATTGTACTTTTCCATCAGAAACTGTTCGCCATCGTGCAAAGCGGCGATCGGGATTTGACGCAGCCCCGAATCCATGGAAAAGAGAAGGGTATCGATATCGTGGGCGACGAGTTCGCTTTCGAGGGGTTGAATCAACCACTGATAGAGTGTTTGGGCTGAGGGTAGGTAGCTGTTGGAGTTGTAACTCTGTAATTGATGGAGAAAAAGACCGATCGTTGAATCTAGGGGAAAAGATTCGGCATCCAGGGTGACGGTTTTGACCTGTGGCGAACCGTCCGGAAGTACCAACATCAGAGTTAACGGTTCCGATTCCGTTTCGAGAACCTCAGCCGGAGCTTTTGGCGGATGGGTGAGAGCGTAGATGATGGCTGCCTTTTCTCCAGTTTGCGCCTCAATGGTTCTGAGGGTTTCTCGCATCACTTCGGTGGTGATTTCTTCTCCATCAACGAGATTTGCACCCAAGTATTCCTCAAACTGGGATTCAAACCGCCGTTCGATTTGCACGACGGCATCATCTGAAGTGAAATCCGCATCCATGCGCTCCGGCATCGGTAGATTCTCGAGAGGAACTCGATGGTCTGGAAATGAAAGTTCGCCAATCGGGGAAATCGAAATGCGACCTTCATCCTGGCTGTGGGGCAAGTAAAACTTTCCACTAGAAATGGTTTCCTCGATACCGTTTCCTCGGGTAATCGCTCCTGCAGTGCCATTGGTTGATGCATCGCCGACGACAAACGGAATGATGCCACCTCCTCCATGCTGGATCTGAATCAAACCGCCCTCTGCACCGCCTGTGGTGGAAATGCTCGCGTCGATTCCATTGCGATCGGGTCGAGAATCCGTTATCTGCACGAAACCATTAGCGGTAATATTGACATCGCCACCGTTCCCATCTCCAAGGCTTTGAGTGTTAATAGCGGAAACCGCGATCTGGCCATCGGCTTCTAGGGTTACATCACCACCCTGGTTAAGAGAAGAGGAGTCGAGAAGACCCGTGGATATCTCTTCTCCAGACAGAAAAATTCCACCTTCTGCACGAATATCCTGGGTGGTAATTTCACCGCCTCTACCACCAATTGTCACACGGTTCAGTGGATTGTTGTGTCCGATATTCTCATTAATCTGAACTCTCTGAGCATTGATGGAGAGATCGTGGTTCCCGTCCACAGGGCCATTCAGCAGGACTTGACCACTCCGAGACTCAAGCCAAACATGTCCTGATAAGTTGACTGGGCTATTGATGAGAATGTCTTCATCACTGTCGATGCGGCCGATATGGTCTTCGCCGGCTGTAATGATGCCACCGACATTAAAAATGATTTGACCACCATCTCCGAAAGATCTAATGTCACCGATCTCCAAGTTGCCTTGAGGAGTATTGAGGACGATCCGATCGTCAGCACTTAGGCTTCTCGTATAAATGTCACCAGTTTGAGTGGTGAGATCGAGATTAGATTCAGTATTGATAGACCCAACACTTATATCTTCCAAAGCTTCTACGCTCGCATTACGACCCTCAATACTTTCAACGTTAATGGCAGAGGCAGTACTGCTTAGGGTAATATTCCCACTTCTGTGATTTCCATAAGCTCTCAAAGAATTGGCTGTGATGCCATTCGGTGCAACTAAACGAATGGTGCCAGCTTCGATGGGAAGAACGTTGGTATCGTTAATGCTCACATCGATATGATTAGAAGCATCGACCTTGGCAATATCGATCGCACCGTTCCGACTTTCTAGGATAATATCTCCGGTGTCTGGGAAAGGATTGCAGGTATAAATTTCTTCGATCGCAATGATGTTTCCGTCAGCCATCACGACGATATCCCCTCCGTCTATGGTAGAAATTCCGGTGAAGAGATCGGTCACCCCACCAATGGTGACTGATGTTGGAGACTTGAAAAATACCCCACCATTCCACGCTTGAGCTTCTAGATGACCCACATCGATCTGAATGGGCTGCAAAAGCGTGCCAATTCCGCTACTCTCGCCCGTCCGGAAAACGGCTGCTCCCGCACGCACCAGAGTGTTTTCAGCCGCTCGATAAATATTTCCCCCATTGCTATTAACAACGACTGTTCCGCTGGTATTCACGTCACCTATGGTGAGATTTCCCGCTTCTCCAGCGCTGCCCAATTCCAGCAGAATATTTCCACTGCCTGCATTCAGGGTTGTTCCTGGCGCTTGAGTTAAACTACCGGCACCAGGAGGACGAGTCCCCAGAGCAGCCGCTTCCTCATTATTCCCTCGCAAAACGATGTTCCCGTCAACGCTGGCGGTGTTAATATTGGCGTTGATATTGAGATTGCGCCCAGCCCGAATTTGAACGGACTCGTTGGCATTGATGGGGGTATCGATCGTCACATCTCCCTCGCCTTGTAGGTAAATATTACCGCTGAAGTCAGCGATATCATCAGCGAAACTTTGACTGCGAGTTTCCCCTTCACCCAGCAAGTTGAGATTTCCACCCGCATTGAGAATCTGCGTTCCCCCAATACCCGGGTCGAGCGTGCCTAAAACTGTAAGCTCCCCTCTACTGTTCAGAGAAATCGTTCCATTACAGGGACTACCATCGCAGCTACCTGCAATATTTATGGTATTGACAGCTACGTCCCTAGAAGCTATTAGTTCAATGCTTCTATATCCTTCACTCAGACCCAGACTTTCGATCGTACTTCGAGTTGTATCAATGGAGCCATTTTGACTTGTGAGTAAGATGTGACTACCTACAATACTGCCGGTAATGAGGCTTCCGGCGGTTGTAATATCTCCTCGATCGCTTTCAAGAACAATTGAAACAACGACGAGACCGCGAGAAATGAGATCGCCCCCAGTCGTAATATCTCCCCCAAGGCTGTAGAGATAGATGCCGCCACCGGCAACCAGATTCCCAGTAATATCAAGATTTCCCACAGAGCTTTGAATATTGATACCACCGGAGTCTCCACCATTGCCATTCTCTAACGATGTATCGATCGAGCCGATCGTCACGCTCGCTCCAGAAATCGAAATTGGACGATCCTCAGCCCGAATCGAGTATCCGAGGTTGGAGAAAGAACCGATATTATCGCCATCAGAATCAGCTTCGAATAGACCGATCCACATTCGAGTGGGGTCAAACGTGAGAGATGTGGCAACAGTGAGATCTTCAATAGCTCTCAGCCCAACTTCCCCCGTCTGACGATCGAGAACTTCCGTAGTCAGCACAAGACCCCGATCTTCGAATCTATCCTGGAAAATATTGGGAACTGCTTCTTCAGTTGGGGTTGAATCGCCAGAGCCTTCAGAGACAAGAATGTTGGAGGAAGAAAGCGCCAATTTTCCGAATTCATCCGAACCACGCACATCGATCAGGCCTTCAAAAATTAGATTGTCTTTCCCCGATATTCGTACATCTCCTCTTGTCGCCTCGAGCTGACCATAGAATCCAGTGACTTCATTCGCGGCGACAGTAACAGAGCCATCATTCCCATTGGCAAAGATGAATGAGTTGCGATCGATCCAAGTGCGCGAAGCTAAAGGAAATGAGCCGTTGTTTGTAAAGATACCACTGCCAATATGGACATTTCCACCGAAATCTGTGCCAGATGCATCAATACCAGCCTCGAACAGTCCGATCCGATCGCCCAAGATATCAACGTTGCCACCATAAACCTCTTCAGCGTTGCCAACATAAACTATTTCGGGGGATGGGGAAGAGGCATTCGAGACATCCACAATGCCCGAGACGATCGCATCTCCCGTTTGCGGGTTCAGCTGCATCCCAGAACCCGCCAGACTTATCGTCCCATCGGGATTCATCGCAATTTCCGTCGCATGACCCCATTCTTCTCCCCCCGCCAACAATTGCGGTAACGACAGAGGAGTCACGTTCCATTCTCGGCGATCGAATCCCGATGCTTGGTTCCCCACTTCCAAACTCATCACGTTCCCCTCAGAGTCCAGACGCACTAAGCTTTCTCCAGGAACGGCCGTGAGGGTAATATCACCCCCTGGTGCTTGCAGGGAACCCGTATTCAGCACGATACCGCCAATCAAGTTCAGGTTGGCATCGGGAGGAACGGCTAAGTTGCCTTCATTGACGATCGCCCCTGGATTGAGGGTGGAAAAGTCAAAAGCATTGGGATTACCCACTAAACTCGACCAGTTCGTCTCGCCTGCGGCATGAAACCAACCCCCATCAAATCCAATCCCCGTCGCCGTCGTTGCCGTGAAATCTGCCGGGACGTTCAAACTGGCATCGGCACCAAACACTATCCCTGCCGGGTTAAGCAAAAATAGGTTGGGATCGCCCCCCGTCACTTGAATGAGACCGTTGATGAAGGAAGCCTCGCCACCGGTGACGCGACCTAAAATATTTTCCAGATTCGGATTGGCGAGAAAATTGGCAATCTGTCCTTCGTTGAGTCCGAAGCGTTCAAAGCTATGGAACAGATTCCGTCCATCTGCGGACGTTTGACCGCCGTCGATATCAAATCGATCGCCCTCGGGAGTCACGAGCGTCCCCGTACCATCGGCGGCTGGGAGAATCGGTTGAGCGATCGCCCGAGGGCAGATTGCCAACATCGCCAAACAGAGGACGATTTTTGGGGCTAAACCGTTCGAGGGAGCGCTCCTCATTTGTTTCTTTCCTCGATGATTTGTTGGTATCGCGTTTGTGAATTTAGCTTTCGGGCGATCGGATTTGTTATCTTGATTCGTCTAGTTGACAGTTGGGTTCGAGTTCTCGTTCGATCGCGTGTTTGAGTAATTTTGAATAGTCCAAATACAACTCTCCCAAGCAATTGCAGATCGGTGCATCGTTGTAAGCGGGCTTTGCATGAGTGGGTGAATGTCTCGATCTCGATTGAATCTGAGGGATAAGCGCTCCCGATCGAGAGTGTCTTCCCTGTGGATGTTATCGGGATTGATGGCAGATTTTATGCGATCGATATTCTTCTGTGGATTGGATGCCCGACTCAATGAGCTATCGCCTCGTCACGACCGTACAATCCGAAAAAGAGGTCTACGCGCTATGATTTCAGATAAAGCCTGTTGTTGAATATCGTCCAAGGCCGAATTATGACATCCTATGCAACCTCCACTGCGAAATCCGAAATCAACGAACTACGACGCTTAAGAGGCTTACTTCCCCCCGAGTTGCAAAGCTGGGTAACGGTTGAGAAAACCACCGAAATCGATCCGCCTCTGATTCGATGCGAAGAATTAAGCAAAGACGAAATTGAAATTGCGATCGATTTAGTGAAGTGGGACCAACTCGCCCTCGACCAGCGCAATTTGTTATTCTGGCACGAAGTCGCTCGGATTCAGAACGATACGATTCCCAAAGAAGGATGGGAAATGGCAGCCCTGGCGATCGGTCTTGGCGGTGCAGTGGGCGAACTCTGGGTACAGGATGGAGTTCTGTTGCTGTTGGCACTGGGACTGTGCGGCGTATCCGGCTATCGGCTGTATCAGAAAAACAACAGCGATCGCAGTCTAAGTGAAGCGATCGAAGCCGATGAAAAAGCGATCGCGATCGCCACCCGCTTCGGCTATTCCCTTCCCAACGCCTATAAGAGTTTGGGGAGCGCCCTGAAAACCCTCGTCGAACAAACCCCCAAAAAAGGTCAGCGCAAACGCTACGAAGCCCGACTGCAAGCCCTGCGTCGCAGTGCCTCGAAAGCCAAATCTAAAATCAAATCCAACCCCGCCTCTCCTTCTCAATCCCGTCAGATGAACCAGAACGGCGAGCGAGTCTATTAGAGTGATGGTGAAAGTTTGCTTAGCTCTCGGGGGCTTTGGGGGCGACCGGGGCTTCCGGAGCAAGGGAGACTTGGGAAGCTAAAATCCTCCTTGTCCACCTTGTTTTCCTTATCTCCCTCTGGGCGTCTCCGCCTCCCCGCGTCATATCCTTTCCCCGACCTCCGAACTCGCGATCGTGTCAAGATTCCTAAAGTATTGGGTGGCGATCGGATTGTTTGGTAGCCTAGTGTCGGTAAGGCTTTGACAGTTCCGAACCCCAAAAGAACGGTCAAACAGTTTTGGCGGCGATCCGCGCAAAGGAAAAGGCATGGTACTCACAGACGATCGACACCTATCTCAATCTGACTCGAACTTCGATCTATCCGCTTATTTGAGCGAGGCAAAAGTGGAAGTGGAAGCGGCATTAGACCGTTCCGTGCCGATAACCTATCCAGAGCGGATTTACGAGTCGATGCGCTACTCTCTGTTGGCGGGGGGTAAGCGCCTGCGTCCGATTCTGTGTTTGGCGACGTGCGAGTTGATGGGGGGAACTCGTCAGATGGCGATGCCCACCGCTTGTGCCTTGGAAATGATTCACACCATGTCCTTGATTCACGACGATCTCCCGGCCATGGACAACGACGACTTTCGCCGGGGCAAACCGACCAATCACAAGGTTTACGGCGATGACGTGGCGATTTTGGCCGGAGATGGGTTGCTCGCCTATGCCTTTGAATGGATTGCGGTGGCCACCCAAAACGTTCCTCCCCAGCGATTGATTCAAGTGGTAGCCCGCCTGGGACGTGCCGTGGGGGCTGCGGGTTTAGTCGGTGGGCAAGTGGTCGACCTCGAATCGGAAGGGAAGTCGGATGTTACCCTCGAAACTCTCCATTTCATCCATCAGTGCAAAACGGCTGCCCTGCTCGAAGCCAGTGTCGTCTGTGGAGCTGAGTTGGCGGGGGCAAAAGAGGCGGACGTGCAGCGATTGTCGACATACGCGCGCAACATCGGCTTAGCGTTTCAGATTATCGACGATATTTTGGATATTACCGCCTCTACGGAGACATTGGGCAAAACCGCTGGGAAGGATTTGCAAGCGCAAAAAGCCACATTCCCCAGTTTGTTGGGGTTAGAAGAATCCCAGCGTCGCGCCCGACAGTTAGTCGATGAAGCGAAAGCCGAACTCAACCCTTACGGTACCAAAGCCATTCCCTTACAAGCGATCGCCGATTTTATTACCAGCCGCAGTCACTAAACACCGAGAATGCAGGACGTTTATCATATTCTCAATAACCAGATTCTCCTGGTCGCACTGATCGCCTGTATTGTCGCTCAGGCTTCCAAACTGATTGTTTATTTCGCCCAGCACCAGAAAATCAACTTTCGGATCCTCGTGGAGACGGGGGGAATGCCCAGTTCCCATTCGGCGTTGGTGGCGGCACTAGCGACGGGGGTGGGACAGACCATCGGCTGGGAGAGTACGGAATTTGCGATCGCCACCATTTTTGCGGGGATTGTGATGTACGATGCGGCTGGAGTTCGTCAAGCCGCTGGGAAACAAGCTCGCCTGCTCAATCAAATCGTAGACGAGCTATTTCAAGAACAAGAGTTTAATGAAGATCGCCTGAAGGAACTTTTAGGGCATACCCCGTTTCAAGTGATTGTCGGATTTATTTTGGGGGTGGCGATTTCTTTAGTGTTTGTCCGGTAACGATCGCGAACCGGTGCGAGCTAAGAACGGCGAAAACTCAGGTGCCGACCAGCGTAGGGGAAGACGACCTTCAACCCAATAGCCTTGTTCGGGCCAGAAGCGCATTAATCGCTCTGCTCCCTCATAGGTGGTAATTTCAGCGCCTTCCCAAATGACTTCGGCCGTCCCCGTCAAGAACAGCAAGTCCCCCGAGTTGAAGTCGACAAACAAAAGTCCCGCACGGGGATTGAGTTCGATATTGCCAAAGGTATTGAAGTGAGAGTTGCCCGAAAAATCGGGAACCGTTAGCGTACCGTCGCCATCGACGCGCACGAAGCCCGGTTTGCCGCCCCGATGGGAGACATCAACCCCACTGGCAGCTCCGGCCGATTCGTCCTGGTAGGCAGTGGCGATAAAAAACGTATCGGAGGCGGCGATCGCATCTCGTTCCCGCTCTGACAATCGAGTAATTTCGCGAATCGGTTTGGGCGTTCCCGGCTCAAATTCCACGAACTCGAACTGTCGGGCTTGAATGTATTGCGGGCAGTTGCCAAAACTTTGTACCACCCGCACTTCAAAACCACCGTCACCCACTGTGCTCACCACCCCATTGAGTCGATTGCGGCGGCGAGTATGCAGTTCGATACCCAGCAAACCGATATCGATGCCGGCTGTTAGAGTTTCCGCCAAAGGATCGCCGAAGAGAGGCTTGGCAGCAAGGTGCAACGTGCGATCGTTGGGGGAGGACACAAAACCGGCTTCTCCTACCAAAATTGAAGCCCAGGGACGACCCAACTCATCCACCGTTCCGACAATAAGATAGGGGAGTTGGGCAAAAAACTGCTGATGCTGCTCCAGGAGATACTCCCGGATGAACCGTCGCCCTTGCCGATCCATACGCTCTTGTGCGCCAAGTCTCCCTTGAAGGGCAAGTTCGCCGCGATGAAAGGGCGATTCGGTGCGAGTCCAACCTAGAATTGCCATCGTCTTATCTCTCGGAAAGCTGTTTCTTAGTTTCTGGGAAGAGGGTCGGGGGGAATGGGGAATGGAATTTAGGTGTACCTCACAAGGTGCGAGAATTGCTATAGATTGGTATTTCCCAAACCTTTCACCAATGCCCCACACCCTTTCCCAAAATCTAGATCTACAGGTTAAATGCGTCGCAGCTTAGACACAGAACTCCATTGGTGCGTCGATATTCCCCATACCAATGAAGCCGGGAAGGTGTTTGACTCGATCGATCCAAGCCAATACATTGGGATAGTTATCCAGGGAAATGTTGCCATCGGGGGCTAGCGCAACGTAGGGAAAGACTGCGAGATCGGCAATGGTGGGGCGATCGCATTCGAGCCAAGTTCGCTCGTTCAAATGGCGATCGAGTTGAGTCAAAATTTGTTGGGCTTGCCGAGTGGCGCGATCGATATTGATACTCGTGACGCCAAAGACGTGATACAGTCGCGCGCGTTCGGGCCCCTGACGCACTTCTCCAACCGCAATCGACAGCCAGCGAACCACCTGCGCCAATGCCAGGGCATCCAAGGGCAGCCATTCCTCGCCGCCGTACTGCCGCCCGATGTAGACTAAAATCGCTTGGGCATCGGCGAGTTGCGTCTCGCCGTCGATGAGAACGGGAACCTGTCCGAACGGGTTGAGAGCGAGAAATTCTGGCGATTGATGTTCGCCTTTGAGTAAATCCACTTTCACCCATTCGTATTCGAGATCGAGTAGTTCTAGAAAGAGCTTGACTTTGTAACTGTTGCCAGAGAGTTCGTGACCGTAGAGTTTTATCATTGTTCTTTCTTCAAAAAAGTAAATCGTCCTCAGTTGCCCGATCGATTTTTCCACCAGAGGAAGGGGTGCAGTGCTTCTGGCTACGCAACGGTTCCGTAACGACTCTCGAACTCCGGGGCCAGAATTGTCATACCCGTTTGCACGGCCGGACGGGTTTTCAGCGTTTCGATCCAGCGCCCGACGTTGGGAAATGCCTCGAGGGATAAGCCCATATAGGGAGAGGTGCTCGCGATAACCCAGGGATAGGTGGCGATGTCGGCGATCGAATAGTCTCCGGCAATGTAGGGGTGGGTGGCTAACTGGCGATCGAGAACCCCCAACAGGCGCAGGCTTTCTGTTTCGTAGCGGTTAACGGCGTAGGGCAGTTTTTCCGGGGCGGCATTGCGGAAATGTCCGAGTTGACCGAACATCGGTCCGACACTTGCCATTTGGAACATCAGCCATTCGATAACGCGAGTTCGAGCAACCGCATCCGTCGGCAGTAGCTTACCGGTTTTTTCCGCCAAATAAATCAGGATCGCCCCCGATTCAAAGACGGTAATGTCCGTCTCGCGATCGATAATGGCAGGGATTTTGCTGTTGGGGTTAATCGCCACGAACTCCGGTGAAAATTGCGCGCCTTTACCGATCTCGATTTTGTGGATGGTGTAGGGGAGTTCGAGTTCTTCAAGGAGAATGGCGGGTTTACGACCATTGGGGGTGGGGTAGGTGTAAAACTCGATCGGTTTCATGGTGGGTCTCCAGATAAGGATGAAACGATGGGGTTGAGTTTGGGTCAAACTCTCAAGATTGAAGGAGTTCGGTGTGACTTGACCTTGAGCTGGCACTGAGTCTGGCTGTCAATGCCGATCGCATCGCGGGTAATCCAGAACAACACTCCAGATCTCCAGCGACCGGGGGTCACTTCTTTGTACAATTGAGATTGTTTAGACTGGTCTGTATATTTTTACTATATAGACCAGTCTGTATATTGTCAATATTTTTTTGAGATCGGTCGCTAGCTTCGCGGGGCAGGTGACTCAGAACGGAATGAGAGTCGTGGGTTTGCACTATAATATAGACAGACCTGTATACATAGTATGGGTATTGTTATGGCACGCACTAAATCCTCGCGCCCCTCTGCTCGCGATCGCATTCTCGCAGCAGCATCAAAACTTTTTTACGAAGAAGGAGTACAAAATGTCGGCATCGATCGCATCATTGCCGAATCGGGCGTCGCCAAAATGTCCCTGTACAACCACTTCAAATCCAAAGATGCGCTGATTGCCGCTTGTCTCCAGCAGCGAGACAAACGTTGGGAAACTTGGTTTCAAGCTGAGGTAGAAAAGCGGGCAACAGAACCGCGCGATCGTCTGCTAGCGATCTTTGATGTTCTTCAAGAATGGTACGAACAACCAGATTTTCGCGGCTGTGCCTTTATTAATTCTGCTGTAGAGTTAGTCGATCGAGAACATCCCGGCTATCAGGTCTCTATGCGTCACCAGCAAGTGATTTCTCACTATCTCCTCAGTCTCGTGAAAGCGGCCGAACTATCCAATCCCGAACTGCTTGCCCAACAGTTGACCATCCTGATTAATGGTGCCACCGTCATCGCTATGATGCAGGACAGTTCCGAACCAGCGATCCAAGCCAAGCAAGCCGCCGCAATGTTAATAGCTGGAAGTTAATTAATGCATCGGATGCTTTGGAGGCATCGGAGGCAGCGGGAGCTTCGGGAGCAGGGGAGGCAGGGGGGAAAGACCAACCCTGGCGGTTGAGATCGAACAATACATAGTGGGAGCATCTTGCTCCCATTTCCCCTAAACATTGCATCTTGCTCCCATTTCCCCTAAACATTTTTCATTCCGCGCAGCGGCACTTAGTTTCGCCAGTTGGCTGCGGCTCGATCGAGGACGTAGGCAGAGACATTGAGGATTTCTGCCTCGCTGAGACGATCGCCATAGGCAGACATATTATTTTTACCGTTACGCACCAGATCGGCGATCGCTGCGACTGAATCTAATTTGTTGCGTTTGAGGGTTTTTTGCTTGAGGTTTTTGCCCCGGCGAATGATATTTCCCCCTCGGAGATGGCAGCCAGCACATTCGAGGCTGAAGATTTGTTCTCCTTGAGTTAAATCGGGTGTGGATGGGGCGATCGCACCAGCCGCCCAAGCCGGGGAAGCCATGCCAAATAGGACGCACATCAGACAAGTGAGGGCGATCGATTGCCAGAATTTTCTGCCCTTAGGCGTCGATCGAAAGGGCTTGAGGCTAGGGGTTTTCCTCTGCCCACCAGTGATAAAATCCATAAGAAAGTACAAAATATTTAAGATTTTTTAGGAGACAAACATTATGCCTCTCGAAGTGGGTGCAACGGCTCCTGACTTTAGCGTCAAAGATACCAACGGCAATACCGTTACCCTTTCGCAGTTTAAGGGAAAAACCGTGGTTCTTTACTTTTATCCCAAAGACGATACCCCCGGATGCACGAAGGAGGCCCAAGGTTTCCGGGATGCTTATGCCGAATATCAAGACAAAGATATGGTGGTTCTCGGTGTGAGCTTGGATGATGAAGCATCGCACCAAGAGTTTACCGAGAAATACGGTTTGCCGTTTCAACTGTTAGCGGATGTCGATGCGACGATTACCAATGCTTACGATGTCGCCGGTGGTGGCTATGCCAAGCGCGTCACCTATATTATCGATAGCGAGGGCAAAATTTCTAAAGTTTACAACACGGTAAACACCAGCACCCACGCTCAAGATATCCTCGCCGAGGTGGCGTCTTAGACCGAGGCGATCGATTTTCTATTGACGGACAAACTGGCGTGCCGAATGCAACTCGATTTTTGTTCGTCAGCCTCGTATCGGAGGGCAAACAATCGCGTTCCAAAAACTAGGGTCTGTCATCCGTAAATCCTATACTGCTGAGTGCGTATGGAGTCTAGCTTTTATAAATATTTTCAAGCAAATGCTATCAAATCCTTGTCTTGAAAAGTGGCTAGATTTAACGAATGATACGCCCTAGTTTTAGAGCGATCGATCGACGTATTTCCACTTTAACCGGATAACGTTTTTCTTAGTTTAAATCTTCTCAAATATGGATACCGAGCAATTTCAATTATTTTTCGATCGTTGCGTGGGAAAGTGGGTAACCGAGCGCACGTATCATTATCTGACCCGCGAGCATGTGGAGCGATCGCATACAGAGTTTGTCGTCGAACCGATCCCCGCCGAAATTAAAGCCAAGGTTCTCCAAGATAATCAGTATGCAATTCCCGAGAATCTCGGCGAACTTCCGGGCTATCATCTTAAGTTTGAAACCGTCTCGGATAAAGGAGAAGAAGTCTCACAACAGCTCAACCTTCTCTTCGTTCCGACAAAACAAGATGAGTTGATTTTGCACGGAGATTATTTGCGCGATCGTGCCTATGAAGAAGATCGCCCGATCGTGTCGGCATTTCGTTTTAACCCAGAGACGCGAGAGCTTTTGATGACGACAAACTATACTCACGTCGTTGCCGTTGATTCGATTACGATGGTCAATCCAGATCTGAGAATTCGCAAGATTCTTTCCTACGCCCGTCCCCCAGAAAACGAACCTTTAGAAAAAGTCGTACTGGTGGGATTTGGGGTCGAACAGAAACAGTAGAGTAAGTTCGTTTCGAAGCGTAGACTTCTGGAGGAAAAGGGGGAAGGGGGAAAGGGATAAAAAATGAATGAATTCGGTATCGAAATTGATTTGCTGTTTGATGACGACCAGATGTCTAGTCGTAAAACATTGTCAGCCGATCGCTCTTGGACTGAATGCTGACAAGCAGACTCCAAAACAGGCACAAAAAAAGAAGAGGAGCATCGCTGCTCCTCTCAAAACTTGGGTTTTCTTGCTTGAGTTTCTTACGCAATAGCTTTTGCTGCTTTTTGAGCTGTCTGGCTCGGGCCGCACCGCCTTTTCCTTTAGCGTTTCTCCCCGGGCGGCGGGGAGATTCCCATCGCTTCAGTCTCATCGCTACTTTTATTTAGATGTACAGTGGGCAGAGAGAGACTCGAACTCTCACGACCGAAGCCGCCACATTTTGAGTGTGGTGCGTCTACCAATTTCGCCATCCGCCCTTGGATGCAACTTCACCATTATAACCCGATGCGCCACATTTTAACAAGCATTGATAATCTGGCGAACTGGCCCAGCGATCGATCTCCCGCGCGCGCAGGACGGGAACGGGATGGGTGAGTTGTTCGGTTTGGGCTTGTTTGAGCATATCCCCGAGGCGATCGTCGCTAATTTCGTCGTAGGCGCGGGCTTGGGCGAGGAACGCATCCAGGTTGAGTTGGGGGGCAAGTTTTGGGGAACCTCCGGCGAGTTTCATCAACACCGACATCACCACCTGGGGATCTTGGGTTGCCAGCAATGCCGCCCGATCGCAGCTAAACTCAGCACAGCGCACCCATTCGAGCATTTGCGATTGCAGATTTTGGGCGATGAGTCCTCCCCAGTTGGGAATCAATCCGGCCGCGAGAGTAATTAAATTAGCTAAGGTCAAATAAACGCCGTGTTCGCATTTGAGGTGTCCCAGTTCGTGGGCGATGACCGCCTGAATCTCCTCGGGAGTCAGCATATCGATGAGAGAGGTATGCATGACCACGAAAGGCTGGCGGCCGCGCATGGCAAACGTATAGGCGTTGGGAACCGGGTTCTGGCGCACGTAGAGTTGGGGCGGTTCGAGATCGAGAATTCGCGCCGCTTCAACTAATAACTCGTGTAAATCTGGCAGTTGGTTTTCGCTCACCCGCACGCTAGAGGCGATATTTTCCAGATAAAAAAACTTTTCCCCCAAAGCCCCGAGCAGGTTGCGAACCATCAAGTCCATACCGGGAATTTGCTTGAGAGCTTGGGTGGCTTGTAAATCCAGGGGGTGGCGAAATCGATCGGATTGCAGACCCGTGAGAATGGTTTTGGAGAAGGACATAGAGGAGTGGTAAATGGGGAGCCGGTTGGCGAAGGGACAAACAGAGGCAAACAATTGCGAGTGTTGATGGGGATGAGTTGTGGAGAATATTCAATTCGATAAATTGACTGTAACGCCGATCGAAAAGTATGACTTTCAAACCGGGTTACCATCGGCATTTATCTCGGTTGAGTATTGGGCGAGATCGGACTTCCCGCATCTGAAAAGACCGATCTTGCCAACCCATTACCCCTAATAGCAACCTCAGCCATCATCAGCCTCGGACTTTGGTCATCTCGTTCCCTATTTTAAAGTGGATTCTTCGGAAGCGGCGTCTTCGGAAGCATCCACCTCCTGAGTCACCCGTTCGAGTTTGGCTCCGAGTTGCTGCATTTTCGCCGTCAGGTTTTCGTAACCGCGATCGAGATGTCGCAAGTCTCGGATGGTGGTCGTTCCATCAGCGGCTAATCCCGCCAATACCAGCGCCGCAGAGGCTCGTAAATCCGTCGCCAAGACCGGTGCCCCCGAAAGCATCGGTACGCCCCGGACGATGGCGATATTGCCCTTCACGCGAATATCAGCTCCCATGCGTTGCAGTTCGGCAACGTGGCGCAGTCGGTTTTCAAACACCGTCTCTTCAATGGTGCTACTACCTTCGCTCACCGTCAGCAACGCCATGAACTGGGCTTGCATATCCGTGGGGAAACCCGGATAGGGCAGAGTTTCGATATCGGCCGCCCGATTGTATCCCGGTACGACGCGCAAGCAATCGGGGGCTTCAACGATAACTTGAGAGCCGATTTCCCGTAATTTGGCGATCGCCGCACTTAAATGATCGGGAATCACCGGAGACATGGTTAACTCCGATTGGGTGATGGCCCCAGCCACCAAAAAGGTTCCCGCTTCGATGCGATCGGGAATAATCGAGTAATCGGTGCTGTGTAAGCTGGGAACGCCGGAAATCACGATGGTTTTGGTTCCCGCCCCTTGAATCCGAGCGCCCATGGAACGGCAGAAGTTAGCCAAATCAATGACTTCCGGCTCTTGAGCCGCATTTTCGATGCGCGTCTCCCCATCGGCAAGGGTTGCCGCCATCATCAGGGTTTCTGTTGCCCCAACGCTGGGATAGTCGAGATGGATCTTCGCGCCCTTCAACCGAGAACTGGAGCCGGGAACTTCGGCGTGAACCACACCGCTTTCGATGCGCACGTCAGCACCCATGGCTTGCAAGCCGCGAACGTGCAGTTCCACCGGTCGAGCACCGATGGCACATCCCCCTGGCAGCGGCACGCGGGCCGTTCCCAGACGAGCGAGTAGGGGTCCGATGGCAAAAAAGCTGGCCCGTAATTGACTTACCAATTCGTACGGAGCTTGGGAGTGACCGATATGCTCGGCATTGAGATCCAAGATGTCCCCTTGATGCTCGAGCTTGACACCCAAAGCTGCCAAAATTTGAGCCATGCGCTTCACGTCAACCAAAGAGGGAACGTTACGCAAGCGACAGTCTTGAGGGCAGAGCAATGCCCCTGCCATCACCACCAAAGCTGCATTCTTCGCCCCGCTGATTCTCACGTGTCCTTTCAAAGGGGAACGACCCTGAATCTGAAGCACCGCATTCTCGGCTTCAGGGGTAGCAGATGTTTGGATTCGATCGAGAGAGAGTGTAATGAGTCTGCCCTCCAGAAGTAACTTTTGTTTACATTGGAATTTGGCTCTGATTCTACCGGAAACTTGGCGATAGACTCAATAAATTCCCGATTTTCAAGGGCAAAGTGCAACGTCTGATACCTTAATTTGTCATCAATTCTCAATGACGCTTCGATCTAATTTTTTTTGCTGTGTTGAATTTACCGGGTTCGATCGACTCGATTCTGTGAAGCGACGAACGCCACGTGCAACTTAATTCACGTCAGTTCGGGATCCCGAAAGGAGGCAGCAGAGGCAGGGGAAGAACGCGATCGGTGAATTTTTTATATGATGGTCGTTCAACCCGATCGAATATAACCCTTTTCCACCAGATGTCTATTTGCTCCGATCGTCCTCCCGAAATTTTCCGAATGCCGATTTATTCTCATTGAAAAAGGATATTAGACTCAAAAACTTTCGATCGCCATTGACGATTATGCCGACCGCAAAATTCTTTTCGATCGCGTTAATTTTGCGAATGCCGATGGGTATTCTTGGAGTTGTAACGCTACTATCCATGCCTCGATCGCTTCACGCCCAGTTACCTCAGTTCGGCGATCGCCCGACCGAAGTCACCGTTCCAGAAGCCACGGTTATCGACGATCGAATTCCCGATACCCCAGTTGATGAAACATCCCCCTCCGCAGCCTACCTTCTCGGGGCGGGAGATACCATCGCCCTGGATGTCTTTAACGTTCCCGAATACAGCCAGGAGTACGCCGTTCTCGTCGATGGTACGCTGAATTTACCCCTCATCGGCCGGGTTTCCGTCGCTGGGTTGAGCCTTGCCCAGGCAGAAGCGGAAATTCTGCGTCAGTATACCCCCATTCTCGCCCGTCCCATTCTTCAACTGCGCCTGGCGGGGGTGAGAGCTTTGGAAGTTGGCATCGCTGGGGAAGTGACTCGTCCGGGGGCTTATCAGCTTTTGCCCGCCACCGATGGAGTCGGTATCGAGTTACCCACGGTGACACAAGCGTTGCAACTAGCTGCTGGGACGACACCGGCCGCCGCATTGCAGAATATCGAAGTGCGCCGCAGTCATTCCGAGGGAGAAGAAATCATTCCAGTAGATTTGTCAGCATTTTTTCGATCGGGTGACTTGCGCCAAGATATTCCCTTGCAAGATGGCGATACCATTTTTGTTCCCGCTGCAACGGAAATCGATACCATTGCCGCTCGCCAGGAATCGAGGGCGAACTTTACAGCCGATCGCACCGAACCAGTTACCGTTGCCGTTGTCGGCGCGGTAAATCGTCCGGGAACCCACACCCTCAATCTCGAAGTCACCCCTGCCGGCACGGGGGAAGCCTCCCTCACCCAAGCGTTGAGAACTGCGGGTGGCATTACCGCTTTAGCCGATATTCGCCAGATCGAAGTTCGCCGCCAACCTCTCACGGGGGGAGAACAGCACATCACGGTGGATTTGTGGGCGCTGTTGCAAACGGGGGATTTATCCCAGGATGTGTTGTTGCAAACCGGGGATACAATTTGGGTTCCCCAAGCAGAAGCCATCGTCGAGGGGGAAGCGCAAGAAGTGGCATCGGCAACCTTCTCCCCGGATACGATTCGGGTGAACGTCGCGGGTGAGGCGATCGCGCCGGGGTCGATCGAGGTGTCTCCCAATGCTTCGATCGAAGATGCCTTTTTTGCTGCTGGGGGTTTTAGCGATCGCGACGCGCAAACGGGTTCGATCGAGTTAATTCGCCTCAATTCCAACGGAACGCTATTTCATCAAAAAGTTGAAATCGATCTCGAAGCGGGATTTGTCGATGGGTTGGTGCTGCAAGATGGCGATACCCTGGTGGTGCGGCGCGATCGCTCTTTTACTGAAAGCCTCGGTTCGGTGGTGACCCCCCTATTTCCGGCATTGAGCGTATTCGATCTGCTCGACAATATTTTTTGAGTCGGCATCTCTTAAAAGTGGCACCCAAAACACATATAAAGCTTCAGGTCTAAGATCGGACGGCTTCTGGTGGAGGAGCTCGAGCTGCCCTCAGTCGCCGAGATGACTGAGCTCAGACGCAACAATGCCCATCGGCAATTCATATACCGGCACCCATCCAGTTAGATTGCCTGCATTGCTTACCATCGAGAGCTGTAAATTCCACTTGATACCGTCGAGCTAACTTCGCTACACTCGTAAAAACGGTAAAAACGAGTCACAATACTCGATATAACTTAGGCAACTAACTTGGATTTGAGAAAATCTAAACACGCGAATCGGAATTGAAATAGACGCTCAATTCCTGACTCGTGCGATCGAGAGTTGTCACTTTACTCGCGCTTTTAATAAAGGAAATCGGCATTTGACCGAACTGATGTCCCAAAGTCCGCTACAAATCTCGCGATCGTTCCTCACAGCCATGGGAACGCGAATGTTCGTCTACCATGAAGACCGCATTCCCCTCGACGGACCGGTTCTCGTCGCCAGCAACCATCGCAGTTTTATGGATGCCCCCGTTCTGATGGCGGCCCTGGGTCGTCCGATTCGGTTTGCTTGCCATCACTATATGGGACAAGTTCCCGTGATGCGGGATATCGTCACGTCCTTGGGGTGTTTTCCCCTCCCGGAACCCGAACGGCGACAGCAGGGTTTCTTGCATCGCGGCAGCGAATTGTTACATCGCCAGCAAGTGGTGGGTATTTTCCCGGAAGGGGCACAACCGATGGTTAATTTTACCTCTCCCCAGGAAGTGGGCAACTTTCATCGAGGATTTGCCCATTTAGCTTTGCGATCGTCTGCCCCCAATTTAGCGGTCTTACCGGTCGCGATCGCATCAACAGACGAAACCACCTACCCTGCCGTTCCCGTCAAACTACTAGGTTTGTTCGACCCCAGCGAACCCCTCTTCGATAGTTGGGGTTGGCATCCGATGGTGGTCTATCATCGCCTCTCGATTTTAATCGGTCGTCCCTATTGGATTACCCAAGCCCAACGGCAAGCGTATCAAGGTCGCCAAGCCAGGACGGCGATCTCGAATCTGGTGGATTACACCCATCGCGAAATTACGACGCTATTAGAACGAGGATGCAGGGATGGAGAGCGGTGAACAGTTGCCAGTTCTCAGTGCGTTAACGACACAGACTCCCCGACGTGAGTTTCGATCGAGAACGAAAATGCCAATCTCCTTGTTAGGCGGCTCTCCTCGCCTCTTCAGTTCCAAATTCCGACTTCCGAATTCCGAATTCCGAATTCTCCCAACTTCCCGTGTTAGTTTAGTTCAAAAATGTTAACTGAAAACCCCAAACTCCGCTTTCTCAAGCCCTATCCATCTCACCCCAATCGCCCTTTATTTGTCTTTTTGCCGGGAATGGATGGCACCGGGGAACTCTTACACCTACAGGCTCCGGGCTTGAGAACGAGTTTCGATTTGCGATGTTTGTCGCTGTCCAATTACGACGATCGCATGGGATGGGAGGAGCTTGCCGATCGAACCCTCGATTTAATTCACCGAGAACTTAAAAATCGATCTTGTCGATCTGTTTATTTATGTGGGGAATCCTTTGGGGGATGTTTGGCCTTGCAAATCATCATTCGATCGCCCGAATTATTCGATGGGTTGATTCTCGTCAACCCGGCATCCTCCTTCCGGAAACGCGCTTGGATGGCTTGGGGTGCGCCGTTTATTCGTTGGTTTGTCGAACCGATGTACCAACTTTCAGCTTTTGGATTACTACCCTTTTTAATCGCGCTCGATCGGGTTTCCCGACGCGATCGAAGTCGGCTGGTTGAGGCAATGCAGTCGGTGTCTCCGGCAACGGCGAGTTGGCGACTATCCCTGCTGCGAGATTTCGACTTTTTACCCATCCAACTGCATCAGTTCAAAAAACCCACACTCTTGCTAGCGAGTCAGGGCGATCGCCTACTGCCATCAGTGGAAGAGGCCGATCGCCTTGCCCGCTTTTTCCCCAATTCCCAGACCATCGTTTTACCCGATAGCGGTCACGTTTGCTTGCTCGAATCGGAGTGTAACTTGTATCAGATTCTTCAGGAGGCTCAGTTTTTACCGGAATGGGAAATTGTTAGTGGCTAAGACTAAGGGTCAAGGGGAAAGGGGAAAAGGCGGGAAAATACAGGACTTCGCCATAGAAATTGATGTTATTGTGAATTTTCTCCAGATGTCTATGACCTTCCGTGTCCTCCTTTGTTTTCCCGTCAGGTTTTGGCTGAAGCCTGAGGGCTGAGGACTGAATGCTGACTTAAGCGCTATCTTCCATATCCCATTCCCCTGCCGAACTAAACAATTCCAGAATCTGACGGCAACAGTGCTTTAATTTATCCTTAATTTCCGAAGCGGGTTCGGTATCGCCGACGAACTGCCAGTTTTCCACCGTCGAGAATCGCCATTTCCGACCGGTGTGGTCGTATCCGGCGGTTTCGACGCCGATCGCACGGCGTTGTTGCTCTAGAGAGTCTTGGTGAAAGCGAATTTGTACCAAGATACTGCGGCTTTGGATGCGACGACTCCAGCCGGGAAAATGAAAGCCGATATCGATCGAGTCGGGATCGACCATCTTTTGGGTATCGGGGTCGTTCATCCAAGGTTTGAGATCCGATTTTAAATCGGGAAACTCGGACTTAAACAGGTTAACAACTGCCGCAATTTTACTGGCGACTTGAAAATTTTTTGCTTGTTCTGCCGCGTTCACGATCTGCGCTCCACGATTTGCTTCAATTTTTATTGACTCTATTCTCAAAAAATAGACAAATTTTGGGTGGAACCCCCTAGATTTATACTCAGCTTAGACAGTTTATAACCGATCTACCGTATCGATGACAACAGAAGTGTAATATCGCGCTTGGTTTTCGGTACAGCTTTTCCTGACAATTGAATCGAATGAATCGAACGAACGACCCTTTGAGCGAATTTTTCCTAGAATTAGTTAAGCCGTCGAAAACCATTTTTGAATTTTATCAGGAAAATATCTCAATAAAAAAGAATAAAAATCTTAAATGTGGCGACTTTCGATCGATTCAAAAATCCACGTCGGGATCGATACCTTCCTCCCCAATGAATGAGCCCATTCAGTTAGAAAGAAGCGGTAAAACCAAAACAATAAAGTAGTAGATAGCTGGTGCGGTAAAAACGTAACTGTCGGTGCGATCGAGAATGCCGCCATGACCGGGAATGAGCTGACCGGAATCTTTAACCCCCGCATCCCGCTTCATCATCGACTCCGTTAAGTCTCCAAGCAAACTCATCAAACCCGTTGCCAGACCCAGACTGCTTCCGGCCAGCCACCACATCGGCCAATGCAAGCACCAAGCCCAAATTGCTCCCACCAGAGTACTTGCGAGCATTCCGAAAGCAGCTCCTTCGACGGTTTTCTTCGGGCTGATATCCGACAAGGGAGTGCGTCCGAAAAATTTACCGAAAAAGTAAGCGCCGATATCTGCCGCCCAAATACAGGTAAACCCCAACAGCGTCACGGTCAGTCCCAAAGAGAGAAAATGAGCCTTAGACCAATCTTCGGGTAAAAACCCCGCTAACGGCTGCGTGCTGGCAATTAAAGGACCACCAACGGTGCTACTCGACAAATCGTAATCCTGGAGCGATCGCAATCGAATCCAGTAGGTGGGGAGCAGACCTGCATAAAAGAGTCCCAAAATGGAACTAGAAATATCGGCGATCGTTGCGATTTGAGGTTGAAACAACAGGTAACAGCAAATCGCCGTCCCCGCGACGGGAAACATCACCTCCAGCCGATGGGGAGCAATCAAAGCGGTCACCAACAGGATTTGGCTGAGGACGATGGTCGTTTTGCCTGCCGGGACTGCTCCTTTAGCTCGTACCAGTTGAAAATATTCAACTAAAGCCAGGTAGGATAGCACTGCCATACCGAGGGTAAAGTACCAACCCCCGCCAACAATCATCCCTAAGGCCACGGCAATTGCGACAATGCCGCTAATAATTCGAGTCGCCAACATAAAAAAAAACAGATTCTCCAAAAGAGGGTATTCGCTGAGGGTTGAGCCATCGATCTGCGATCTTTGACCGGAATGATGTCCCTTGTATTGTGCAAAACACACCACTCAACCTTGGGCTTAACCCAATCTTAAGTTTAATCAGACGTTAAGAGTATTTGGAACTTAGCAATAATTAGTTAATTTTTCCCTTGAGGGTGTGGGGTGTGGGGTGTGGGTTGTAGGATGTGGGGGAAGAGCGTCGCGACTGACCCATTGTCGGGTCATTGCTGACTTAGAGCGCGTGGGCGATGCTCACCCTAGGGAATATCAAGGCTTTGGGCGATTTATTGAATCTTAATTTAGTGCTATTCACCCATTGTCAATTAACAATTCAATCTAACTTCTCCCCACTGAGAATAAACATCGGATCGACAGCGGCAAAGACTTGATGGGTGCCGCGTTTTTCTAGACGATTCACCGCCGACTGTACCACCTCGATGTTGCGCAGGTGTAACTCGGCAAAACATTCAGATATCACGTACAAGTTTTCGAGATTGCTAGCGGTGGCGACGATGCGACCCTCAGAAGGCAGATATTCCCAGACCTGTTGCAGGATAGGTTTAATGGGGCGACCCCCTTCAATACAAACGCGATCGGGACGATAAGGCAAGTCTTTGAGGCATTCCGGGGCGCTGCCTTCAATCACCTCGACATTTTTCACCCCAAAGCGATCGCAATTATGACGAATCAGATTGGCGACATCTTCATCTCGCTCGATGGCGACAATCCGACCTTTGGGACACAGCAAACCACTTTCGACGGGAATCGTTCCCGTTCCCGCCCCAATATCCCACAACACCGAATCGGCATCGAGACGGAGTTGCGACAGCAGCAGCAAGCGAATTTCGCGCTTGCTCATGGGAATTCCCGGAAGGCGATCGAACAAATTATCGGGAATACCGGGGGTGACATACGGCCAGAGGGAAGAAGACATAGGGGAGAGGGAGATGGGGAGATGGGGGGAGAGGGAGATGGGGGGAGAGGGAGATGGGGAGACGCGGAGATGGGGAGACGCGGAGATGGGGAGACGCGGAGACGGGGATAGAAAAACGAGTAACTGTTCCCCAAACCCTACACCCTACACCCTACACCCTACACCCTACACCCAACACCCAACTAGTCACGGGTCTACCCCACACGTTACAGTATGCAGAGCGTCGATCGCGTTCGATTCTGTTAATTATTCAAAACCGACCCTTTAAAATGCTCAGAGCTGGAATTGTTGGACTACCCAACGTTGGTAAATCGACTCTCTTCAATGCTTTGGTCGCCAATGCCAAAGCCCAAGCGGCAAACTTTCCATTTTGCACGATCGAACCCAATGTCGGCGTAGTTGCCGTTCCCGACGAACGCCTGCAAGTTTTGGCAGAGATTTCGACCTCGGAACAAATTGTCCCCACGCGCATCGAATTTGTAGACATTGCCGGACTCGTCAAAGGGGCAAGTAAGGGGGAAGGACTGGGGAATCAGTTTCTCGCCAATATTCGAGAAGTCGATGCGATCGTCCATGTGGTTCGCTGTTTTGAGAATGATGATATCATCCATGTCTCCGGTTCGATCGATCCCCTGCGAGATATCGAAACCATCGATCTAGAATTGGGATTGGCGGATCTCGACCAGGTGGAACGGCGTATTCTCCGTACCCGCAAGCAGGCTCGCAGCAGTAAAGACGCGCAATTCGAACTCGAGACGTTAGAAAAAATTGCCGCCGTCCTCAACGAAGGTAAAGCCGCGCGTCAAGCCGAATTGAGCGAAGAGGAAATCGAGTTAGTCAAGCCTTTAGGACTGCTGACGCGCAAACCGATTATTTACGGGGCAAACGTCTGCGAAGACGATTTGGCAACTGGGAATGAATGGGTGGAGAAAGTGCGAGGACTTGCCGCCGAACAAAACGCTCAGGTGGTAGTCATTTCGGCACAAGTGGAATCGGAACTCATCGAGTTACCCGAAGAAGAACGGGGCGATTTTCTCGATGCCTTAGGGGTCACCGAAGGGGGATTGCAGTCTCTGATTCGCGCCACCTACGATCTATTGGGATTGCGGACGTTCTTAACCACCGGTCCTAAAGAAACCCGCGCCTGGACGATTCGCGTCGGTCAGAAAGCACCACAAGCCGCGGGTGCGATTCATACAGATTTCGAGCGGGGTTTCATTCGCGCCGAAACCGTCGCCTATCAAGATTTAGTGGATTTGGGTTCGATGAGTGCGGCAAAAGAGAAGGGACTTGTGCGCAGTGAAGGTAAAGATTATGTTGTCCAAGAGGGCGATGTGATGTTATTCCGCTTTAATGTTTAGAGAGGATGTGGGGTGAAAGCCCTCGATCGAACTTTGGGAATCGGATGACTCGCGAGGGCTTCCCAAGACCGGGAAGTAACTGAATCGATTGAGGTGTTTCATCTTCCATCGGATTAACATCTAAATTATTAGATTCGGGAGTTGCAACATGGATATTATTGGGTTAATCGTTACTCTATTAGTGACGGCCGTCAGTTTTATTATCATCTCCTACATTCCCATTGGCGTGGAGGTGGATAGCTTTGGTAAAGCACTGACTTCAGCAGCCGTTTTCGGGATTTTAAACGCGCTACTCAAACCCGTTTTAGACTTTTTCGGGTTTCCATTAGTGTTTGTCACCTTTGGGTTATTTGCCATCATCATCAATGCTGTCATTTTTGGCATTGCGGCGTGGTTGGTATCGGGATTTCGCTTGCGTTGGGGAATTTGGAGCGCGCTGCTGGGTTCGCTTGCCCTCGGTTTTGTGAACTCCATTCTTTCCCAGCTTCTCGGTAACGCGGGAGTCGTATAAGTTTTAGAGCGATCGCCCCGATCGCTTTTTTGACATCGGTTGAGTTGGGGGAGGCTCGACTCAGCCGATGTTCTTTGAGAAAAACTGCGCCTTGCGATTAGGATAACGACGGACAATGTTGTCATTAACCCATGGTCTTTCCCCCGAAGCCTCCTCTGCCCACAGTCACTTGTGTCCTAACGACAGTGGCAACTGCTATATTTCGGTCGGCATCGATCTGCATTCGTCGGCACGGATTTCCTCGAAAATATACAATCAAAAACGAGAACACTTCGAGCGGATCGATCGATTAGACCCAGATCTCGATCGGTTCGATGCCAATAACAAACGAGAGGAGAACCATGGAAGAAAAAACCGTAGACTGTGCCAAAGAGTGCGTCAATGGCTGCGTGCTGGGGGAGAAATGCCCCAACCTGCAATACGCCAGCCAAGCCACTGAGTTCATGAAGGATACCTCCTTGGATAAAATGCATGATATCGCCGAGGCCGCCTTCCGCAAGAAAATGACGGCTCCCCCGAAATGGGTGATTCCCGATTTTGGTGACGAGTGAATGGCTTGTGGGGTATGGGGTGTGGGGTGTGGGGTGAATTGTGAGTTTCGTCTCCCATTTTCTCCTGCTTCCTCTGTTCTCCTTCACCCAAACCCAGGCAACCGAAACCAGCAAGAACTGGAGGCACGATCGTGAACGGACTTTGGCTTGAGAACCAACAACTGCAATTGCGAACGGATATCCCCATGCCCGAACCCGCTGCAGGGGAAGCATTGGTACGAGTGTTGCGAGCGGGAATTTGCAATACGGATTTGGAACTGATGCGGGGATACTATCCCTATGCCGGCGTGCCAGGACATGAATTTGTCGGCGTGGTAGAACGAGGGCCGCAACATTTAGTCGATCGCCGCGTGGTGGGGGAAATCAACGCCGCTTGCGGCATCTGCCGGTTTTGCCGTCGCGGCATTCCCACCCATTGCGAAAACCGAACGGTGTTGGGCATTATGAATCGCAATGGGGCGTTTGCCGAATATTTGACGCTACCCATTGCCAACCTACATCCCGTTCCCGAGAACGTTCCCACCGATGTCGCCACCTTCACCGAACCCCTGGCGGCTGCCTTGGAAATTCAGGAACAGGTGAAGATCGAACCGAACCAGCGAGTCTTGGTGGTGGGAGATGGGAAATTGGGACAATTGGTGGCGCAAACCCTGGCGCTGACGGGATGCGACTTACTGGCAGTGGGGCGACACGAAGAAAAACTGGCGAATTTAGCGGCGCGGGGGATTCAGACGGGATTTGCCGATGCCGTGGACGATCGCAGCTTCGATATTGCCGTGGAGTGTACCGGTAACCCTTCAGGATTCGAGCTCGTCCGTAGAGCTTTGCGATCGCGCGGAATCCTGGTGCTCAAAAGTACCTACGCTGGCAAGCTCACTCTCGATATGTCATCTCTAGTGGTAGATGAGATTACCCTCATTGGTTCTCGGTGCGGCCCCTTTGCTCCGGCGCTGGAACTGCTCGCTCAAGAACGGGTGGACGTGCGATCGCTCGTCGATCGTCATTATCCCTTATTAGAAGGGTTGACAGCATTCGATCGGGCGCGGGAACGCGGGGTATTGAAGGTGTTGTTAGAAATCGCTTAATCCAACGCCAGTTCGGGTTAAGGATTGTCCAGAGGTGGTGAAGTGGATTCGCCTCATGTGTGGATGGCTCCCGTTCCACATTGGAGAAAATTGGTCAACGGAGGCAGTTCTACGAGATTCCATTCCCCCGACACCCGGTCACCCTACACCCCATCCTCACCGGAAACTGTTATCCCAAACTGACATTAATCCATGGATTGTGTCTGTGGATTTGTGCGTCCAGAACTTGGAGTGTTATGAAAAAGCCTGATGAGTGTAAAAATATGGCAGATATTCGAGCTGAAATCGATCGGCTCGATCGAGAAGTTATTGCTTTGCTGGGTCAGCGTTTTGGCTACGTTCGAGCCGCGGCAAAGTTTAAAAAAAGTCAGACCGACGTGAAAGCACCCGATCGCTTTCAAGCAATGCTCGAACAGCGACGAATTTGGGCTCAAGAGGAGAATCTAAATCCCGATGCGATCGAGAAAATGTATCGAGATTTGGTGAATCATTTTATTGAAGAAGAGATGAAACGTTGGCAATCTCAAAACTGAAGCCAGCAGTCCATCGATCGGTGCGGGTAATATCAAGTTCGGATGATTCGTTACAATTAGGCGCGATTGCTAAAATTTTTCTCGAATTCTCTCGGTCGGCGTTCCCTTGCGTCTTACGCCAACGCGGGGTCCGACCGCTCCCGAAGCCCCCCACGCCCCCAAAGCCCCCGAAGCTCACTCAAACCGGAATTGTAAGTGTTTAACCGAGCTTGATATGATGGGTGGAAATTCGGAAAAACCCTAACCCCAAACCCGACAAACCTACCGTCACCGGGCACTGTTCGATCCCAAACAGATGTTTTATGAACTCTGTGCCCCAGAAGCCAAACGCTTCCGAGCTAAACCAATACATTCATCCTGTTCGGGAACCGCATCTGAAGCGTATTTGAGGGTATCGATCCAGGATTGACGCGCTTGTTGGGATTTGCCTCCCGCTTCAAGGGTTTGAGCCAGAAGGCAGTGGGAGTGGGGACTATCGGTTTCAAGAGCGATCGCCCCTCGCAACTCTTCTTCCGCCTCCTCGTAGCGCTCCTGTTTCAGACGCACCCAGCCCAAATTTTTCCGACAGGCGGCGCGAACGGCATCGTACTCCGCGCGTGCCAAACATTGACGAATCCCCCCGATCGCTCCGTGGTAGTCTCCATCGAGGATTTGCAAGCGAGAGGCTTCGGCATAGGCTTCCGAATGACCCCGCAGTGCTGCCTTTTGGTGAGCCGCGATTGCGCATTGCCGATTGCCCATCTCATCGCAAAGCCAACCGAGATTGTAATAGGGGGCGGCATATCTGAAATTCAAGGCAGCAGCGGTGCGATATAGCACTCGGGCGGTAAAAAACTCACCGCGATCGTGATACATCAGCCCCAGTTGATTCCCCCAGCGCGCGATTTGCGGTCCGATTCCCAAATATCCCCCCACGCACGCCAGAGCAATGGTTGCCGCCAACTGCCACCGTCGCTTTCGAGGGAGGGGCGATCGCCTCTCGAGGGTTACTGGGTTTTCTGTCTCCCCCGTACTCAGTTGGGCCCAAGTTGGAGGTTCGATCGCCGGATGCTGGCAAATCGCCGGCAGCCAACTGGCACCGGGAAACTCGTCTTCTAACCCCTTGAGTTGCTCCCGCGCCTGCCGCACCGCGACGTGAAATGGCTCACCAAAGGCAAACCCCCGCAAAAAATACTTCAAAAACGTCTGAGCTACCGCATCGGCAACGGGTTCGCGCATGACGATCGTCGTCGGGAGGGGAATCTTCGCCCCCGCCAAATCCCGCGCCAACCCCAACCCATCGCAGGAATTAAAAATTGCCAGTTGCAATCCCTTCTGGCTGGCACGATAGAGGGCTTCTTGCAGCTCCGCCACCGTCAAACTATTATGGTGAGAATTGCGGTTAATATAGAGCTTACCCCGGCTGCCATCCACCTCTGAGGAGCTGTGACCGGCGAAAAAGAGAATATCCCAACCTTGCTCCCAAAGTCGAGCGTTAAGTTCGGCGCGCTGGGGTTCGACAAGTAACTTCACCTGCGCACCGGGCAATTGGGCGAGTAAGGCTCGATCTTTACGCACGTCGATGCCGATACTGTTACCCAAAATTGCCAAAATTCGCACCACCTTCTCCCCGGTGTTTTTCCGTTGCGGCGGGGCACAATATTCTGGAGAACTGAGGGAAATCTCCCCCAAATGATATTCATCTTTGAGAAACGACCACAAATGGAGGGGCAGTCGCCACACCGTTTCGTTATCGGTTTCGATCGCCAAGCGAATGGGTTGAGAGGGATTGAGTTGGGTTCGCAGTTGCCGCTCGATGGGGCGAAACCCCTCTGACCCCAGCCATTGTTGGATGTGTTGCTCCAGGTCTCGGTACACGTCGGTAAATGCAGCCTCGGAGATGTGGGTGACCCCCGCAGAGGCAATTTCAATACCCGATCGGGTGCGAGAACGACACAGAGCTTCGTACAGGAGCTGCCAGTTGCGGTAGAGTTGGGGTAGTTCCGGTGCCGGGGGCAAGCTGCCGGTAAACTGCATTCCCCCTCGACCCGGTTTGCCCAAACGAGCGGTGACCGCACCAAACCCCTCCTCGAAGTTCCCCGGTCCCAGATTTAAGATAACTAACTCGCTCACGATCGATTTTCCTCAAATGACACCACGTGCAACTTTCTGCCCAGCCGCGTGACCGTTTAGCAGACCCGATCCCCCTTCCCCCTTCACCTTTGACCCGGCTCGATCGGGTTTTGGATAGTTAACGTCAGGGGCGAGTTAAGGATCGTTGAAAGTCCAGCGTGCTGATGTGGATTCGACTCATGAGTCGAAGAACCTCAAACCCCACCCGCTCCAATCGACTCCAAGCACTCGCGATCGCCCCCGACTCTAACCCCTACACCCTACACTTTTTATCCCGAACGGATGTTGATTAGGTCCCACATGGGGCTAAATGGCAAAGGCTTCCGTCAGGCTGAGGTCGTCGAGGGCGACTTGCAGGCTGAACTGAGTTTGGGGCAAAGCTTTGAACGGTCGCAGTTGAATGTAGAGATCGAGATCGTCGGAGACCACATCTTGCAGGGTTTCCCCGGTGTCGGAGAGCAACGCCAATTTGAGGTTGGCAGGTAAATATTGCGCCCCTCGCATCGGATGCACTTGCACCCAAATCCCCACTTTGCGATCGGGATCTTGAGTCAGGGCCACCAGCAGGGCGATCGCCCGATCTCCCAACTGCATCCCGAAATCCACTAATTTGGCGCGGGCGACCTGGGCTTCGGGAACCAGTCGAGTAATTCTCCCCGGGCTGCGGATGGCTAAGGTGCCTGCATCGCTCGATGGAGTGAGATCGCGCTTGAGGGCCTGTATCCATCGCCCCCAATTCGATCTCGTCTGGAAGCGATCGCCCATCCCGGATATTCCGAATTCTGGAAATAATAGGGATTCGGCATCGGTCCAATCGGTTTCAAACTGTTCTTGCAACCAGCGAGTCAATTGGATTTTGGGTTGACCGACCCGTTCTATATGAGCCAGCAACCCGTCGATGGATTCAAGTCGATCGAGGGAAATCGTCCCGTTCCCGGCGGTTTTCACAAATCCCAATAGAGTTGCCATCGAGTTCGCATCATCAATTTCGACGATCGCGTACCCTACCCGTTCTGCTTGCACTTCTGGAGGAATCGTACAAACCCGCGCGTGACGGCTGCGAACCGGGTCTGAGGAAGGCTCCGGCACCTTGAGCGGACGACATTCTAAAGTCCCCACCCCATCGATCTTCAAATCGGCGACATCAGCACACATTCGCATCAGGGGGTTCCAACTGTCACCAGCTTCTAAATGGGTTTCGATCGCCATCAGTTGCAAGTAGTCGCGGACGACCCAGACCGCTAGAGTATTGAGATAAACCCGTTCGGCACGCTCTGGATTGGGTTGTTCGGCGCTAAATTCTCGGGCGCGATCGCGGGCCTTCTGAGTAATGGGTATCGGTAAAGACTGGGTTTCGATCGTGGTGTCTAACATCTCGATGGCAAGAGTTCCCTCTACTATATGTATCCCTGAAATTCGCCAAATTTTCGCAAGCGCGGCAGACATTGGCGTTGGTAAAAGTTGGCTAGGGTGGAGTACGAGCAATCCAACTCCCGTTCTAAGGTTTTCCAATCCGTCTCCGGAGGCAAACGACGCAAAATCAAAAGCTGACAGGTCAAATCCGGACGACCTTTGATATGAATGCGTCTTAACTCCCCATCTCGATCTCGAATCACCCACTGCCGGGTTTCCTCTAAAATGGGAGGAATTTCCGGCGGTGCGGGCAGATTTTCGATGGTGCTCGAAGCCGGATCTGCTTGAGAGGTGTTGGGGTGAACTTGCTGTTGTTCCGGGCTTTTTGCGGCGAGGTAGAAATCTTGCAGTCGTCGCTTCAAATATTGATTGAGCCAAGTGGTCACTTGGCTTTTTTGAGGATCGTACTGCGCTCCAGTGGTGCCCTCACAGAGATTGCGGCACAGATAGAGCCACGTCTGCTGCAGGGCATCACCGTAGTAAGGGGTATTTTCCCGCCACAATTTGCCGGAGTCAATAATGGCACGCACCAAACGATTGAAGCTTTGACGGCGCTTTAACGAGCCAGGGCGATGCTGGCAGGTTTCGGCGACAAGTCGGGCAAGCTGTCCCTCGACAGACTCGGAACGTTCGGGTTCTCGACCGTTGAGGTTCCGATGGTTGGCTTTGGAGGGGGGGACGCTTCCTCGGCAGGTTGCATTCATCCTTAGATAATATTTGATTCCAATCGACCGAATTCGCTCCCAAGTTTAATTGGGTGCATTCGAAGTTAATGCTCCCCTTCAATAAACTTATCAGTCCCAATTTAATTTATTTCGCACGACTTTACGATTTGGGGAAAGATCCGGGATGATTTTCAGGGAAAATAAACCGCGATCGCTGATTCCCAAACCCCCGAAATGGAAGTTTAACTCCCAAATTTCCCCAGAACTTCATTCGGAGGAGAGGAATCATCTCTTTTCTGTGAATTTTTGTAAACAAATATGAATTTGGCGAAATTTTTGTCTGGCTGACTGACAAGACAATAAGCCGGGGCGTTGTTGCTGCAAGTCGGTATGATTCGATCGATGCGGGGATATTGGGGAATTCTCCAATTACACTGGCTTTCGTTCCAGAGATCCGACCGGCGGCAACGGTGGCACGGAAAAATTCGATCTCCGGGTAACGATCCCCACGATCGAAAATTTCCCAACGCCAAATGCGTCCACATTTACGTCAGGGTGAAGCATATGGTTCTAATTCGCGAAATCGTCCAACAGACATTAGAAAGCGGTTATCTAAGCGTGAGCGCAGAAGATCGACTGCGACAGCTCTTAACCGACAAGTACGATGTTGAGGACTTTAAAGCCTTTATCCATCTGCAACTTGCTGCGGTTAAAGGCAAAGTTAAACAAGAATCTCGCGAATTGCGCGGCAGCATTCAAAATCGCTAAGGCGCAATAGGCGAGTGCAGAACCTCTGTTATCGCAAACTGGCAAGCAACAAGCATCATGATGGGTAAAACCCTATTCAACGCGATCGCAGGACATCATCGTCCGATGGTGTCCTCACTCTCCACGCCGATTGCTTATCATTTCGTTACAATAGAAGCATGGGACTAGACCGCACACTCTCTCTAAATCAGTGAGACTTCTAGGTTTTGGGAACTCAACGCGGACGATCGCCCATCACCCGTGACGAATACAGATATGATGAAACTTCCTGCCGGCCCGACGACCAATCCCAAGTTGCAAATGTTTCAGTGGGTATCCAACCCTCTGGGGTACATGGAAACCAACCACCAGCGATTTGGAGATGTCTTTACCGCCTGCCTGGGAAGCCAGTTCAATTTAGTCTTTGTTTGCGACCCGCAAGCTGTTCGGGAAATTCTCAGTGCTGATGCGAGAACCTTTGATTCGGGACGGGCCAATGGGATTTTGCTGCCGTTGGTGGGAAGTGAGTCTATGCTGCTACTCGATGGCGATCGCCACAAACAACAGCGTAAGTTAATGATGCCGCCGTTTCACGGAGAGCGGATGCAGACTTACGCCACCACCATCGAAGAGATTACCCAGGAAGTGATGGCCCGATGGCAAATCGGTCAATCGTTCTCCGTCCGAGAAGCCACTCAGGAAATTACCATGCGGGTGATTCTCAAAGTCGTCTTTGGCTTGAATGACGGTCCGCGCTACGAAAAAGTCCGCCAACTGATGACGACAGTGCTGGATATGACCGGTTCTCCCCTCAGTTCCAGTTTGCTGTTTTTCAGAGGCTTGCAACAAGATTGGGGGCCGTGGAGTCCCTGGGGTCGCTTCATGCGGTGTAAGGCACAACTCGACGAGTTACTCTATGCTGAAATCCGGGAACGCCGCGAAACCCTCGATGAAAGCCGCACTGATATTTTGACCCTTCTCCTGTGCGCGCGAGATGAATATGGAGATGCGATGAGCGATCGCGAACTGCGCGACGAACTGCTCACCCTATTGCTCGCCGGACACGAAACCACCGCGACGGCATTGGCTTGGGCGCTGTATTGGATTCACAAGCTGCCCGACGTGGGGCAAAAACTGCGGGAGGAACTCGCCAGTTTGGGGGAAAAGCCCGACCCGATGGCGATCGTCAAAGCCCCCTACCTCAACGCTATTTGCCAAGAAACCCTGCGGATTTACCCCGTTGCCCTGATTACCTTCCCCCGGATCGTCAAATCTTCCTTTTCGGTGATGGGTCACCACTTCGGCCCGGAAACCTATCTCGCCCCTTGCATCTATCTCACCCACCATCGAGAAGATTTATATCCCGATCCCAAACAGTTTAAACCCGAACGCTTTTTAGAACGGCAATATTCCCCTTACGAGTTTTATGCCTTTGGTGGGGGAAATCGCCGCTGTTTGGGGCAGGCATTGGCACTCTATGAAATGAAATTGGCGATCGCCACCATCGTCTCTCAATTGAAACTGGTACTGCCCGACGATCGACCCATCAAACCCGTTCGTCGAGGAGTCACCCTTGCGCCATCCGGTCGCCTTCGTTTAATAGTTGCCGATCGCCGCTCTCACAAGTCATAAGTTGAAAGTAATAAGTAATAAGTTTGACCGGTATTGAAAGTCAGAGGATTCGACAAACGAATTCGATCTCAATTTGTTCTTCATTTATGAAGATGAAGAAGCTTTATTCCATTTAATCTGGACTTTACCTATACGACTTATTACTTATCACTTATCACTTATTACTTCTAAAAAATTCTCCGCATTCTGAAGATGGGTTGCCAGTTTTTCGGTTCCCATGCGATCGAGATGTCCGACAATCATCTTGCTGCGGGGGTTTTTGCTAAAAATCTCGCGGTGCTTTTCCAGAAATCGCCAATACAGTCCATCCCACACCGCGCACCAATCACCGGCCCGGAAATTGCTCATCTTGCGAACGTAGCTAGAACTACTGACGTAGGGTTTGGTGACAATCAGACCCCCATCGGCATATTGACTCATACCGTAGACATTAGGAACCATCACCCAATCGTAGGCATCGATAAACAGTTCCATAAACCAGCGATACACCTCATCGGGGTCGAACTCGCACAGCAGCATGAAGTTACCGAGTATCATCAGACGCTCGATATGGTGGGTGTAGCCGTCGTCGAGAACCCGTTGAATGGCCGCATCTACCGGGTCGATTCCCGTCGTCGCCGTCCAGAACGAACTAGGAATCGGGCGGGTATGATGCCAGAAATTTTTCGATCGCTGCGATCGACTTTCGAGAAGATAGAGCAAGCGCATATACTCTCGCCAGCCGATAATTTGACGCACGAAACCTTCTAAAGAGTTGAGGGGAATCTCTCGATGGTTTGCCTCATCTAAAGTGCGATCGAGAATCTCTTGGGGATTGAGGAGACCGATATTTAACATCGGCGTCAGGACGGAGTGAAACAGGAAGTTACGATCGCGATCGATAGCATCTTCGTACTGTCCGAAATCGGCAAAGCGTTCTTGCAAAAATAGATCGAGCCATGCCCGCGCGTCCTCATAGGTTACCGGATAACAAAAGTTTTTGGTACTCCCTGGATTTTCGGGAAAGTGTCGATCGACATAGCTCGATGCTTCTTGGATATAAGTATTAGAATAATTCACCCGAACATTCGGTATTTTAATGCCTCGTGGGAGCTTCTTGCGATTTTCCGTGTCGAAGGTTAACTTGCCCCCAATCGGCTTTTTATTTTTATCGAGAAGCATCCCCAATCGCTGCCGTTGTTCTCGATAAAAAGAAGTGAAATAGTAGCGCGTTTGTCTGCTAAAATATTGTTGTGCCCAAGTAATATCCGTGAGAAAATTGGGTGATTCTAAAATTTCTAGCTCGACATTGGCGAGATGACAAGCTTTTTCGATCGCCCTGGAGAGCCAATCGTCGCAAACATCACAAACCCAGACTTTTCGCGCCTCTTCTAAAAAACGGGATATTTGGTGAGATTCTGGTAAATCTTCTGCCTCAATATATCGAACTGGATACTGTTGAGATATTAGATAATCTGCATACATCTTCATTGTCGATCGATGCAGGAGCAGCTTTTTTTTGTGAAAAGCGTATTGAGTGAAAAATAGGGGTTCTTCAATCAGCAGAACTTTTCTGCCAGGAGCTAATCCGGGATGATTTTTAAAAAGCTGGTGGGGATAGATCGCGACAATTTCAGACATTAATTAATTTCGAGTGGGAATTCCAAGTTGGATTCCCATTTTTTTGATAATCGTACAAAAAATGAACGCACTCTCCCCCAGGAATCGATAAATTCAATCCTACCACACCCCCGAACCCACGTAAACTCGTTATCAAAATTGCTTTCATTCTCAATAAATGGGGTCTATTCTCAGCGAAATTGTGGTCGCGATCGAATTTTTTCAGGAACGGGGAGATTTTTGAATTCGGAATGAGGGGAAACGGGGAAACGGGGAAACGGGAGAATTTTAATGAGTTTAGCGCTCTCAATCTGCCAATTCTCCCCAATTCTTCCCAATTCTTCCCAAACTCCCAAATGCTACCGCACCCCCTGGGATACGAAACCCGCCCAATACACCGGACTGGCGAAGGGTAACTCCTCCTTGCACAGTTGCTTCAGGCGACTTTGAGCGGTGTCGATGCGGGTGGCAACGGCAGCCCAGCGTTCGTAGGCTTTCGGGTCGGTGTTTTTGGCCTTGTCGCGATGGGCGGTGGCTTCGTCGTAGCGGTCTTCGAGGATGGCGTTGAGTTCCTTGGAATAGTGGCGTTTGAAGTCTTTGCCCGTCAAGGTTCGCAAGTCCCGTTGGGCGGCTTGGAGGGCGGCGGGACGGTTGCGGGTTTGGCGGTGGTGGTAGTAGCGGATGGTAAACAGGGAAGTGGCGAGGTCATCGACAGACCAGAGGGTACTGACCACATTGCGGGCCCCGGCGCAGAGAAACCCCGCAGCCAGATTCAGGGGGTCGTCGATGAAGTCGGTGGAAAAGCCCAGTCCCGTTTCGCAGCAGGAGAGGAAAATATCGCTCAGGTGGGGCAGTCGCCACGCGGGGGTGAGGAGTTGCCCCAGGGTGATGGTGCCGTCGGCGAGAACCAGGGCCGATTCCAGGGGAGAGTCCAGGCGAGATTGGGCGTGGTGGGAGGAGAGGAGGCTGTGGGTTTGGGCGATGAGGTGGCGGTAGCGGGTGACGGTGGCGTTCGGACCCCGCAGGCGGTTTTCCGGGGGAATCTTCAGGAGTTGGGCGATGCGTTCTCCCTCGAAGTTGGCGCAGGGGAGGTCGTCGGTGGCATCTTCTACGGTTCCGTGGGGGTTAGCTGGGTTCGGTTCCGGGCGATTTTGGCAGAACTCCAGAACTTGGGTGTTGGGCACTTGCCGCAGTTGGAATAAATCCCCCAGGTAGATAGAGTTTTCCGTCGGTGCCAATTCCGGTCGGGACAATTCCTTTCCTAAAATACATCCCTCCTCCCCGCGTCCCCCCGTCCCCGTGTCTCCGCGTCTGTCCGCACAAACGGGAAGGGCGGCGAAGGGGATTTGGTGCAGCAGTAAGTGGGGAACCAGAATCAGTTCCGCGATGCCTTGCAGGTGTTGCTCAATCAGGGTGGAGAAGTCGAGGCGTTGGGTGAGTTGGGCGAGGATGTTGGGGATGGCATCTGCCCAGGTGCGGTAGTTTTGGCTGCGTTCGGCTTCGGTGTCGGCGGTGTTGATAGCAGCGTAGGGGAGAAGCCAGTTTTTGGCTAACCAGACTTGCAAGGATTCCTGGGGATTTTCGGGGGAGTTTTCCGGGCAGGTGTGGCAGCGGGTGGTGACTTCGCCGGTTTCGGTTTGCCGGAGGATGAAGATATAGGTGGTGTCTGGGGTGGTGTAGAAACTCAGCAGGGCGGTGGTGGGTTCGGTGAGGAGGGAAGCGAGGGCGGCGAGATTGGGGGGGCTGACTTGCAGCAAACCGGCGGAAACGGGGTCGAGTTGGCTCAGTTGCTGGCGGAGTTGTTGTTTTTCGGTTTCTAGGGTGCGAATGGCTTCCGTGGCGGCTTTGAGGGCGGCGCGGTTCGATTGCTGTTTGTTTGCGCGATGAAGAGATCCCCCCCGGCCCCCCTTATGAAGGGTAGACGATTGATGTTTGTTTGCGCGATGAAGAGATCCCCCCCAGCCCCCCTTATGAAGGGGGGAGTCATTTGGGTGTCGGGGATAGTGTTGGTCGAGGGGGGAGGAGTTTGGGTGTCGGCGGGAGGGGTCCGAGAAAGTCCCCCTTGTTAAGGGGGATTTAGGGGGATCTGCCATCCCCACACCGGAATTCAACCCGCGCAGGGTATCGATTTGGGTTTGGCAGTCGTCGATTTGTTTCAGGAGGGTTTGAATTTCCGAGGGAATGTTGCCATCGCGATTCAGGTTGCTACCAGCCATCAGTTCCACCAGACGCTTAGATCGAGAACGTTCGACGGTTTCTAGGGCTTTACCGTAACAGTTGAGGTTGAAATAGCAGCGAACCAAGCGGGTGTAGACTTCGGCAACTTCGTTGTGGACGGCTTGGCGGCGGTCTTCGTGGGCGGCCCAGGTTCGCAATCGTTCGCTGGCGGCGAGGGCGGTTTCGTAGGCCGTGGCGGCATCGATCCAGTTTTCGGTCTCGAAGTGGAGGTTCCCAAGGTTGCGGCTAACGGTGAGGCAAGTAGCGGGTAAGGTTTCGATAGTATAGACTTGCAAAGCTTGCTCGTAGTGGTGAATGGCCGCCTCCAAATTCTCGGCCCGGTCTCCAGAAATACGATCGCTGTAGGCAGCCGCTAAGTTATTCTGGGTCATTGCCCATTGTTGGGGAAAAGCGGTGCGGGTATAGACTTGCAAAGCTTGCTCGTAGTGGTGAATGGCCGCCTCCAAATTCTCGGCCCGGTCTCCAGAAATACGATCGCTGTAGGCATTGGCTAAGTTATTCTGGGTCGTTGCCCATTTTTCGGGAAAAGCGGTGCGGGTATAGACTTGCAAAGCTTGCTGGAAGTGGTGAATCGCCGCCTCCAAATTCTCGGCCCGGTCTCCAGAAATGCGGTTGTTGTAAGCATTGGCTAAATTATTCTGGGTTGCCGCCCATTTTTCGGGGAAATCCTGGAGGGAAAAGACCTGCACGGCGAGTTCGTAGGCAGCAATGGCCAGTTCCAGGTTCAGCAGCCGATTTCCCAGGGGAAATTGCTGAATCAGATTGCCAAATTCACCTACATTCTCGGCAATCGTCTCTCGCGCTTCGGAACTCTGATTTTCAAGGGCTGGCTTCATCAACGGGAATACCCGCAGCAATTCCTCATTCAGCCGCCCCAGATTTGCCTGAAAAAAGGGATAGACCTGTTGGGGATTGCCACCGTGTTCGGCGATGCATTGCAACAGTTCCCCGAGAAATTGCAGTGCATCCGGGTTGGGTGGGGTCTCGGTGGCTATTTCCTCCGTGGGAAGTTCGATTCCGAGGGCTTGGGCGAGTTGTTGCCCCAGTTGCCCCAGAAAGTTCGCTGCGTCGGTTTGTCCGTTTTCCTGCAACTGCGCCGCATATAGCGCCATGACTTGCAGCAAGCCAACATCGACGAGTTCTCGATGTTGCTGCAAAATCTCGATTTCCTGCCCTTCGGGACAAGTTAGCAGGGTTTGAATGAGTTCTGCGTAGGCTTGAATGCGTTGTTCGTCGATTTGTTCTGGGTTCATGGGTGTTTCGTCGGCGATAGATTTTCTCGTTATAGCCATCAGCCTTCAGCCTTCAGCTAATTTAGACTTGTCACTCGATGGGATATCCTTCATCTAGCTACAGCCATACCGCTACAGGTTGGATTGCCACACATTTGCCAAACGCTGCATCAGGGCTTCTGCATCTTCTTGGCGCGCCACCAAATCCCCCGACAGGTTGTTCTCCCGTACCGCCGCCAACTCTGGGGAACTGCCCGATAGCACCCGTGCGGCTTTAATGCCCCAGCGATTGGGCTTCTCCTGGCGGTAAATCCGTTCTAGCATCGCCACCAACATTAACTGCTGATGTTCGTCGGGTTCCGGATTGGATTCGGGGTTCGATTCGGAGTTCGATTGAATCTTCTTCAACTCATCCATCCCTCGTTCGAGGCGATGGAAATAGTCCACCATCTCATCCAAACTTTCCAACGCCTCCAACTCCACCTCGTCGGGAACGTCTTCGGGGTCGAACATCGGCGCAAAGCCCAGCAGCCGCACTTGTTTGGCTTCTATTTTGTCCTCGTTCTTGTTTTGTGGCATTTCCACCACCAGGTAGCCGATGCGTCCTTCCTGGGCTGCGGGGGGCAAGGGGCAGGTTTCGGCATCGGGTTCGGCAACGAGGCATTCAATTCGTCCGATACCGGCAATCCAAATATCGGCACTATCGGACAAGGTTCGGGTTACCGGATTCAAACTGTCTTCCTCGGGTACGTCGTATCCCAGCCAGTTTTGCAAATATTCCATTGCGGCGAATACGGCGAGGGTATGGCGATACACCCGCGCGGCTTTTTCGGGGGTGGGTTGCGCGGCGGCGAACTGTTTGGCTTTTTGGCGAACGGTGGTGGGAATGGGAATTTTTAGGGTTAAATCTTCGTCGTTCATGGTGTTTTTTTGGGTTAATTGAGCTGTTAGCTTTCAGCCGTCAGCCGTCAGCATTCAGCGTTGTGATGCGGGTGGGGTAATGGGCATTGGTGAAGGGTTAAGGTTGTATTCACTTTGTCAACCTTCCATCGATTTGCCGAAAACCCGGAGTTGGGGGGTCTCCCCCCAATCCCCCCGTTGGGGGAGGCGTTCGTCCCCCAATCCCCCTGCGTAAAAGAGTGAAGTCGCGAGGAATCATGGGTTTAATGGAGGTCGAAGAATTGCACTTGACATTTGACAAAATTGCTTAACTTGTCACCTATTGGTAATGGGATGCACCCGGAATGTGGCAGTTGATTCATCCCTCCTCTCCAAATAAGCGCCGAATCAGCGGCAGGCACTTGTGTTGATAGAAATCACTCAGGGTGGAAATTCGGGTGTGCAAATCTGCCTCTAGGTCTTTCCAAGGTTCGTCCTCTATCCCTCGCCGCCAGAGGAGGAGTTGGGCGGTAATCTCCGGTTTCCTGCGAACGTGGGTTGCCTGCAATTCCCCAGTGGGATCGGTTTGGATGAAGTCCCGCAATTGAGCGATAATCGGGTCGGGTTCCGGCGCGGGTATGGATTCGGCGATATCCATCCACTCTCCATCGGGCGATCGACGTTGTTGCCGTTGCTGCTGTTCCTCTCGGGCATTTTTCTCTGCATCAAGCAGCCGAAATTTGAGATACTTATTCAGCCGATGCAGAATCTTACAGGTGGGTTCGCTAAAGGGCTTTTTTGCCGTCGTCGCTTCCCACAAATTCCCCCAAAAATAGCGCCAGGTTAACGACAACGCATCTTCGTAAAGGGGGGAATCGCGCCGTAATAGCTGCCCCGACTGCTGAATTTTGCGGGCGATCGCATTTTTGATTTTGCGCCGTTGGGGGCTGTTTTCGGGATAGGGCAACCCCTCTTGAATCAGGGCGTGTAACTCGGCATTCAACGAGTCTGCATTCGGGTTTTCGTCGGGATTTTCATCGGCCGTATCGTCGAACTCGTCACGTTCATTCGCATCTTCATTGCCATCGGGGTTTTCGTTTCGATCGAACTTGTCATCAAATTCGTCATGCTGATTTTCCGGCATGGTTAACTCTCGGTGGGGATGGAATTCAAACTGTTCCATAAGCTCATCCACATTTCAATTGCATATTTTCAACACAAAGTAAAAAGACCAAATCCTTCTCCGTGTCTCCGCGTCTCCGCGTCTCCGCGTCAGTCAAAACGAGTAAATGAGATGGGTTGCAGCTGACTGCCCTCCCGAGGGGATGATGTCCGGAAACCGAGAATGCGATCGTCCGTGCATCGTACTGCGAGATTCAACCCCAAACCGGGGCAATCGCAGGGGGATTACCTCGACTGCCATCGCGAGGTGCGATCGGGAAAAACCACTCACCGCCTGACGATTCATCCATCGTTCGATCGGGATTTTGGGTCTCCATCGATTCCAATCCATGGGGGATTTCCTAACGCTGCTACTCCATTAGCAGGCGATCGAACCGGTTTTTACGGGAATAGCAAAAAAAATTTCAAAAATTTTTCGATCGGGCGAAATTTCCCACCTCGCCGTAATTTTGGAGGATTGACGCTGCTCTGTCTATAGCTATTGACAAAGTGTATTAACTATGCATAAAATCCCTCATAAGCCAGTTCGCAATTCGATTCAACGTCACAATCGCGATCGAATCGTCGGTGAAATACTCCGACAATCCCAGCAAAGCTTCGCCCTCGCCAAGCGGCACTATAACTTTGCCCTGGCGGTAACGGGAATCAGCGTGTGCGTCAGCCTCGGATCGATGGGGGCGATCGCTGCGGGGAAACTCTCGGAACGGGCGATCGCGGCGACGGCAGGAACCCTACCTCTGGTGGGCTGCGTGCAACTCCTCAATACCGCCCGCAAACACATCGAATCGGCAAGCGAACAACTCAACGATGTCCTTGACAATTTAGACAATTAATGCAGTACGGGAAACGCGAGGTGAGGGTTCAGGATGTTCGATCGCCCGTGAGGGGATGTGGCATCGACTCATATAGCAGTCGCCAGGTTCGTTAGGACAATCAGTGCGTTCGCGAAGCGTGTGCATCAGCACAAACATCTTGCTCGCGTTCCCAACAATCGTGTCGGTAGAAATGTCCGCGCCCAAAGTGAATACCGCTATATAGCAGTCGCCATTTGAGTTAAGACAACACCAGCCAATTGTGTAATCTGCCGGAAGTCTTCCCCCCGGGCTTCCAATGCTTCTGATGCCACCTTCGCCCACCTTGGTTTTGCTGGACCCATCGTCGATCGCCCAAATGCTTGTGCCCCTACAGCCTCCCAATTCCCCCACACCCTGGAGGGCAAAGCATGTGGATTGATTAGATTTTGTTTGTTGCAGAATCGATCGCTCAAATGCTTGTGCCCCTACAGTTCTCTGTCCCACGGTCCTCTGGTGGCAACTAACAGTTGTGGTTAAAATTGGGCAGGCCGCTAAATTTTAACAATTCCCGACGATCGCGTACTTCCATGAACGATTCCCCCTCAACGGCTAGCACCTCATCGGATTCCATCCCCGAGAAAATGAGTTTTCTCGAAAAACTGGCCTTCGGGGCCGGGGATATGGGACCGGCGATTACAGCCAACGTCCTGGTGTTCTTTCTGGCATTTTTCTTTACCGATGTGGCGGGGTTGCCAGCGGCATTGGCTGCCTGGATACTCGCCATCGGGAAAGTGTGGGATGCGGTGAACGATCCGATTGTCGGTTTTTTGAGCGATCGCACTAAGTCTCGCTGGGGGCGGCGACATCCCTGGATGATTTTCGGGGCGATTCCCTTTGGATTGTTCTTTTTCTTCCAGTGGATCGTTCCGGACTTCGGCAACTGGGGTAAGTTTTGGTTCTACGTGGGGATCTCGATTCTGTTCAACATGGCCTACACGATCGTCAATTTACCCTACACCGCCCTCACCCCAGAACTCACCCAAGACTACAACGAACGCACCAGCCTCAATAGTTTTCGGTTTGCCTTCTCTATTGGCGGTAGCCTGCTGTCGCTGATTTTGGCGTTGTTTATTTTCGAGGCCGTTGAAGATTTAGCCCTGCGCTACATCATCCTGGCTGGGGTTTGTACGGTTCTGTCGGTTGTGCCGCTATACCTATGTGTTTGGGGAACCCGCAGGCGCGTGGCGGCGATGGATGCCCGACGGGCCGAAACTGCAGAACCCACGGAAGCGATTCCCTTTTTCGAGCAGGTCAAAATCGCCTTTAGCAACGTTCCCTTCCTCTACGTGATGGGAATTTATCTGTGTTCCTGGCTGGCAGTGCAGGTGACAGCCACCATTATTCAGTACTACGTTGTCAGTTGGATGGCACTGCCGGGGGCTGCATTTACCCAAATTGCCTTTGCGGTGCAAGCGACGGCTTTGTTGATGCTGTTCGTTTGGACCCCCATTAGCAAGCGATTGGGTAAAAGAGCGGTCTATTTTATGGGGATGAGCATTTGGATTATCGCCCAAGCCGGATTGTTCTTCCTCCAGCCGAATCAAGTGCCGCTGTTGTACGTTCTAGCAGTGATGGCGGGAGTGGGAGTCTCGACGGCGTACTTGATTCCCTGGTCGATGCTACCGGATGTGATCGATCTCGACGAACTGAAAACCGGTCAGCGGCGCGAGGGGGTCTTTTATGCATTTATGGTGTTGCTGCAAAAAATCGGTTTGGCGATCGGATTGAATTTGGTACTCAACGCCCTCGGTTGGGCGGGATACATTGAAAGTACCGCCGGACAACCCGCCCCCGTTCAACCGGATTCGGCACTACTGGCCATTCGGATCGCGATCGGACCCTTACCGACGATCGTTTTAATTGCGGGAATCGCTCTGGCGTATTTTTACCCGATTACTCAAGAAGTTCATGCCGAGATTCTCCTGAAGTTGAAAGAGAGACGGAACGGCGATCGTTAATTGCGATGGGTGAACACTGAAACTGATTTCCTGTTTGTTACGGGGAATGGGGAACGGAAGAATGAGGGTTTCAGAAAAACAGCATAATCGTGCCCTGGCACGACTGCGGGTGCGAGTTGAACATCTCATCGGTCGCCTCAAGATTTTCCGCATCTTCTCCGAACGATATCGCAACCGCACGAAACGGTTTGGCTTACGCTTGAACCTCATCGCTGGGCTGTTGAATGCTGAACTGGCAAATGCTTCGTGATTCATGCAGGAGGTCTAGTGAAGAGCCATTAAAATATCGATTGTTTGAGTTGGAAAGCTGGTGTAGTTTAGAAGTATTCTGTCTCTTAGGATTAATGCAGTAAGAATTACCCTGAGTGAATCTACGCTTAATTTTTGATGTTTTTTAGAGTTTAACGTTAAACAAAAAACGATGGGAAAAGCTAGTCGAAGGAAGAAGGAAAGACGTAACGCTAGAAATCTCTCACTGCCAGACATTAGTGGGGAGTATTTAAAAGTAATAGAGGAAGAGGAGCGGAGGACTAGAGAGCTAGACGCGCAGAATTACCCAGATGATTTACCAGAAATTAAATTATGCAATTCACAGGAGCATGATGCTGTCATTTGGCGAGAAGACTATGCTCGTCGCCCTATGCCGTGGCGGTGGATGCAAGCAAATCTCAATGACCTCAGAGATATTGAAACTGAGGTGGGTGATTCGGCACCAGCGTCTTTGACTGGAACTATTCAATTTCTTGAAGCGCTTCTTTGTGCCCTAACAAAAGGGGATATTGACTGGAAGAAGCTTAGGCGGGCTGGGCATTTATTAAACGAAGCGGGAGGTATCGACCTAATGCACGAAGTTTGTCATTCTGCTCCACGCGAGACGTGGAGGTGTATCGATCTGGCGTGGGATGGAATAGGAGCTTGGTTGGCTTGAGAAAAAATAAAAAGTCTGGTGGAGAGAGCCTCCGTGTGAGGAGGTCTACTGATGACGAAGCACAACAACACAAATTCCCCACACCCTACCGAAACCTGAGGTTAACGCAATCCCAACCAGGTAAACAAGTCCTGATGGGTTACCGTTTCCAGGATAACCAGCAAGATAAAACCGAGCATGGCAAATCGCCCGTTCACTTGCTCGGAATATCGAGTCCAGCCGAAGGCAGGTTCTGCGGGGTCGATCGCTTCATCGTTCGTGGCTTCTGGGTTTTGCGTTTCCAGGGTGGAAGATTCTGTTTCTTGGGGTTCTGTCATGTCTGAAGTATCCGAACTCATCGCGATCGCCCGAGCGCAAAGCCTCTCCTGGGGAGAATCGCGAATTTCCATATCTACTATGAAACAAAACGCGATCGAGCGGAAGTCACCGCAACTCACCGACGCAATTCCCGCACCGAATCAATCAGCGATCGCACCTCAGCAGTCCCCTCCGAAGCCTCGAAACCCAACGGAAACTTGCCCCGTACCAGCATCCGCAGTCCTAGGGGTGCCAAACTCATCAAGCCTTGCAAATCGCGGAAATAATTTCCCACCACCTGTATGCCAAACTGCCGTTCGTCGATCCAGCCGCCGGATTTGACCAAATCGACCAGCACTTTGCGGTGGCGGATAGGGCGACTGACGCTGCGATCGTTCCGGGCTAAAATCTCCCCTTTCACCTGGCTGATGCGATCCATCGGGGCGACTTCCATGGGGCACACCGAGTTGCAGTAGTAGCAGCGAGTGCACCCCCAAACCCCTGAAGTTCCTTCGTTATATTGTTCCAGACGTTGTTCGGTTTGTCCGTCGCGGGAGTCGGTCACCATTCGCTGGGCTTTGGCAAGGGCATGGGGGCCGACAAAATCCGGATTCACCTCGCGAGCGTTACATTCCGAGTAGCAGGCACCGCAGAGAATGCAGTTGCCAGCGCGATCGAGTTTTTCCCGTTCTTCGGGGGTTTGCAGGAATTCTCGTTCTGGAATCGATCGGGCACTGCTGCTGACGTAGGGTTCGACGGTTTCGAGGTTATCCCAAAAACTGGTCATATCCACCACCAAATCCTTAATGGGGGGCATATTTCCCATGGGGGCGATGGTAATCGTGGGTTCGCCGTTCCCAGGGGTGCGATCGAGTTCTCCCCCCACGTTCTCCTTACACGCCAGGGCAGAACGTCCGTTGATGCGCATCGAACAACTGCCGCAGATGGTATTGCGGCAATTTTTACGAAACGCCAGCGTCCCATCCAACTCCCACTTAATCCGATTCAGACAGGTGAGAATGGTATCGCCGCGATCGACATCTAGGGTAAAAGTCTCGGTACGGGGCGCTTCGTTGCGGTTTTGGCGGAGAATCTCGAATCGAACTTCCATAGTGGCGCTGGAAAATTTGGGTACCCTATATTGTAGGATTCCGACGATTCACCTGTGGGATGAGTTTAGAATGATTTAGCCTCATCGCTATCGAGCAGCCATATTCAGGGCTTGGGAGGCACAGGAAGAATCGATAGTAGATAGTGGGAGCATCTTGCTCCCGATTCCCCCAATTCTCCCGTTTCTCCCATCTCCGCATCTCCACGTCCCCGCGTCACCCCATAACCCTCACACCCCATCCCCCAAAAATCTTCAATCAATCTCAACGTAGGGTTGCAACCAATCTCGTATCGCTTTGGGAGAAACTTCCGGTCCCGCCATTGCCCGCGTTCCCACGGCGGCTTCCGTTTGAGTGTAGGTTACCTGTTCCGGACAGGGAGCGGTATCTTCGCTTAAGAATATTTCATCGAGCTGTTGACCGGATGCGGCTTCCACCAGTCTCACCCAAGTCACGCTACGATAGCGATCGACGACGAATTCTGGCGCTCCGGGATTGTCTTGAGACTCGGCGATCCCATCGTAAAAGCAGCTTTCGATTTTCTCGCCTTGGGTATTTTGGTCGATGCAAACCACCAGTTCTACCTCGTTGCCAGTTTTCGCCACCCACGACTCTGATAAATAGCGATCGTCGAGAGTTGTATTCAAGCTCGCCACGATCGGGTGCGTTTTTGACGTAGACTCATAGGGTGTCGCGCCCGCCACCGGAGTCCCATCGCAAGCCGCGAGTAGTTTCTTGGGCGGAATATACTGTTCGCCATCGGGTAAAATTGTCGTTTCGTCGAAGCGCGCGGCTGTGAAGTTGAGGGCGTTCCCGATCTCGCTCCCAGTAAGATTCGCTCCAGTGAAGTCAGCTCGTTCGAGGTTAGCCCCCGCGAGGTTAGCCCCTTCAAGATTCGCCCCGCTTAAGTTCGCCTCAACGAGGTTAGACCCTTCAAGATTCGCCCCGCTTAAGTTCGCTTCCGTTAACAGGGCACTCTCGAGATTACTTTTCAAGTTTGCCCCGACCAAATTGGCTTTGCTCAAATGCGCGTCCGTTAGATTTGCCCCTTCCAGGTTCGCCTCGCTCAAATCGGCATTCGCCAGGTAAGCATCCGTAAGTTCGCACGACGGACACTCTTTGCTATTTTTCAAAACTTTGAGATTTCGATCGACCTCTGATGGAAAAACTGCTTTCACGGTCTTGCTAATCGTTCCGAGGGCGATCGGTAAAATGACGATCGCACCGATTCCGATGAGGAAAAATTTTAAGCAACCTTGACAACCGGATGTGACGCGAGTTCCGGGATTGGGTTGTGTCATGGATCTATTCTCTCCTAACAATCGACAGCTCCCTCCCGTGAGGGATTCAAGTTTTAGCCTGTGATTTCGTGGGGGGCGGCTATGACATCGAACCATGAATCGAACGATGGCATTGAAGATTGACAGTCCGCCCCTGCAAGTGTTTGGAGAGAAAACAGCGGCACAATTTCGATCGGAGCGTGCGTTCGAGATAACGCGATCGCATCGGTCAAAACTGCTCCGATTCAAAACTAGCACAACAAAATCGGGGCGAACCACAGTTCGCCCCGACATCATCGAGATATCGTAACGCTTCGAGGGATTTTCGACTCTGTTTTTTAGACTTTGGTGCGATCGGTCAAAATTTCATAACCGTCTTCAGTCACCAATACAGTATGCTCGAACTGAGCCGAGAGGGAATTATCCACCGTCACTGCCGTCCACTTATCCGAGAGGATGCGAGTGTGCTTGGAACCTTGATTGACGATCGGTTCGATGGCCAAGGTCATGCCCTTTTTGAGTTTGACATTGGGCATTTCGTGGGTGCGGAAGTTGAAAACCGACGGTTCTTCGTGTAGGTTGCGCCCCACGCCGTGACCGGTAAACTCTTCAACGATGCTAAATCCGTTGGCTTCCACGTGGTCTTGAATTGCCCCGGCCAAATCGAGTAAGCGGCTTCCGGCTTTGACTTGCTCGATGCCTTTGTACAAGGCTTCTTCGGCCACCCGAATCAGCTTTGCCGCTTCGGGACTCACTTCTTCTACAGCAATGGTGATGCAAGAATCGCCGTGGAATCCTTGATAAAAGGCTCCGGTATCGACTTTCAACACGTCCCCAGAACAAATCACTTTTTTGCGATTGGGAATCCCGTGGACGACTTCATTGTTGATGCTGGCACAAATCGAAGCGGGAAAACCGTAATACCCTTTGAAGCTGGGGGTTGCTCCCATTTCCCGAATGCGTTTTTCTGCATGAGCGTCCAAATCTGCCGTTGTCATGCCCGGTTTGACAATTTCCGAGATTTCTTTAAGTACGGTGGCGACAATTTTCGCCGATTGCCGCATGATTTCGATTTCGCGGGAGGATTTGACTTGAATCTGGCGGCGTTGTTTTTTCAGACTCGGAAGCTGACTTTGAACTTTCTTTTTTGGGGCTGGATTGGCTAGAAGTTCGCTAAAAATGTTCATGTGAGATGGGGAGAAGTTGGGAATCGTAACTGCAAGAGTTGAGAAATATTTGCAATGTCAAGATAGGCTACTAGAAGAGAAAATCTCGATGGTGCGATCGAAGGCGGAAAGCGCATGGGGAACGAGATCGTGCCGCGACGCTTTTGGATTTTTGCGATCGATGTCTCGAAGCAGTATCTTATATACCGTAACAGATTCCTACGGTCGTTGCGGAATCGGATTCGTCGGTCATTTCCAAAGTTGGATCGTTCGCTTCGGAGGAGTTATTGAAGTGAGGAGAACCTAACGCGAAGTATGGGTGTTTCGTAAAGGGGAACGGGGAATGGGGAATGGGTATATATGGGGCTTGACAAACAGCCTTTGATTTTACCTCGATCGCCCCAAATTGATTCCGATCGGGAGAGCGATACTAAACTTGAGATTGGGGAGGGGCGATCGTGATTTCCCCCGTCATCCCCGCTTCCGTATGTCCGGCGATCGTACAGTGCAAGTAGTAGCTTCCCGGCTTCATCGGTACGAATACCCACTCGGCAACGGCTGTCGGTTTGAGTTCGAGTTCGTGGACTGCGCCTTTGACCTCGACGTTACCCGCTTCCACCTTGCGCGTCCAACTGGCATCGGCAAAGTCTTTGGAGGTGAAGTAGTGTTTTTGAGGACTGGGATTATCGAGAATCAACTTGTAAGTTTTCCCAGCAACAAACTCCAAGGTATCGGGGAAAAATTTGAGTTCTCCGGCGGAACTGCCCAGGCTGATGCGAACTTCTGTGGCGTTCAAACGAGCGATCGCCCCTTCGAGATTATCGGGCACATTCTCTGCGAATGCCGGAGAGATTCTGCATTCGAGTACCAATAAGAGCAACAGGAGTCCGCGACTGAGGAAATCTAAAACACGAACCATCGCAATTTGAAAGCGTTTGTACATTGCCGATTACCTTGTGTCCACCTGCAAAGACGATTCCAAATTCTCCGCGTTATCCAAAGCCGTCCTATTACATCAAACCGATCGGTACTGGGGTGCTTTTTATCCCGATCTCGAACCCTTCACTGAGTCAGATTTAATTTGGAATCGAGAATGTTATTAATTCTACCTCACCGGGTTGCGTCCCTTCCGATGCAGCGCGATCGAGATCCCTAAAATTGAGCGATCTCGATCGTGAATCTTTCTGAGTTCGATCGCCTTCACTCTCCGAACAATACAGCATCATAATATATATAAAGTTAAAGTATAGATAACGTCAGACCGATCGCGCCGTAGCTCGCAAGCTATCCTCGGATATCCTTGACGATTGTTGGGGTCAGATCGGGTTGAGGGGACTGCAAAGTGTTTTTCCGAGCAGCCAAGTATTAGTCGCCCAGTTGTATAGCGGTTCTCAAGTCAGTGAGGGCAGACCTCCATTTCAAATCCTCCTTCATCAGGGGGATTTGCCGGGGATCTTCCGGACCCGATCCATTCGAGAAACGTTATAGAAACCCAGTTGCGATCGCCTGTTAGATTCGGGTCCGTGTTTTTGCCAATCTCCCTTTGTCTACCCTCGATATGCTGACGAATTCACAACATCACCCCAAAAACGAATCGCACATCCATTAGAGTTATTGGGAAATTGGTGCGATCGTCCGATCCCAATAGAGCAGCATCTTCTGTCAGGATAATGAACTCGAGCTTCTTCACTCATATTCTCCGATTTTGAGGGTAGACGCGAGCGGAAATTTCGATTGTCGAGGAAGATGAAGATGCGATCGCACTTTAACAGGATCTCTAGCAGCATTTTGAGATGGTTTTCGATCGATGTGACTTTCCCCGCAAGAACACCCGATGGCACGGAACGTTACATTATCCGGAACGAGTATCTATCACAACTGAATAGGTAAATCGCGAGCTATAAAAAGGAGATAGCAAATAGACATCTGGTAGAAATCAAACATCAGATCGATTTCTATGGTTCAGTCATGAGTTTCTTCTCCCTTTCCCCCTTAACCCTTAACCCTTAACCCTTTTTCGGAGATAGCAAATGTTTAATGCCACAAAACTACTCGTTAATGACTTCGTGGCCCGCCTCCAGGAGAACTATCACATCACCTATGGCGGCTACAAATCGAACTACGCCGAAATTATTGCTTGGGTGGGGGGAATGGCTCTGGAGAATATTGCCAATAGCGATGCTCTCTATCACAATATCGAGCATACAATTTTGGTGACTCTGGTGGGGCAAGAAATTCTACGGGGCAAGCATATTCGCGAGGGTGGCGTATCTTGCGAAGATTGGATGCACTGTACCATCGCCCTACTGTGCCACGATATCGGTTACGTCAAAGGCGTATGCCGCCAAGATAACGAACGCCAGCGAACCTACGCGACCGGCATCAACGATACCACCATTTACTTGGAACCGGGAATGACCGATGCCAGCCTCACTCCTTATCATGTCGATCGAGGCAAGTTATTTACCGACGAAAGATTTGGCGGTCATCAGCTCATTAATGCCGATATCGTCAAACAAAATATCGAACTCACGCGCTTTCCCGTTCCTGCCGGAGAAGATCGTCAGGATACTCTAGGCTACCCCGGTTTAGTTCGCGCCGCGGATCTCATCGGCCAATTGAGCGATCCGCGCTACTTACAGAAAATTAGCGCCTTATTCTACGAGTTTGAAGAAACCGGCATGAATAAAGAACTCGGTTACCGGTCACCGGGAGACTTGCGCGCGGGATATCCTAAATTTTACTGGACGGTGGTTTATCCCTATATCGAGGACGGGTTGAGCTATTTGGACTTAACCCAGGAAGGCAAACAAGTGATCGCTAACTTATACGCGAACGTCTTCCGCATCGAACACGGGTAGGGGGTAATGAACAATGGACAATTGACAATTGACAATGAGTCGGTGTTCGCAAGTAATAAGTTGAAAGTAAGAAGTTTGACCGGTACTGAAAATCAGAGGATTCAAGCAACGAATTCGGTCGGAATTTTTTCTTCACGAACTTAGAGGCGCGCGTTCCGTTTGATTCGGGCTTCACCTGTACAACTGATTACTTATTACTTATTCTAAAATCGTTCCAATTGCGCGGCCCCATTAAAAAACTTCTTGGCTAACCCCCGCGTAATCATCAGGGTGGCAATCAGATTTGCCAAGGCGAGCATAAACATAATTAAAATTTGATAGGCGGCAGCATAAATCGGGTTGACACCACTCAGGAGTTGTCCGGTAATGATACCCGGTAGCGTCACTAACCCTACCACCATCATCGAATTAATCGTCGGAATCAGTCCCGATTTAATCGCCTCTTTTCGATATTCAGAAACCGCTTGTTCTGGGGTTGCCCCCAAACATAAATGGGTTTCGATTTCTAGGGAACTCGATTGAATCGTGCTGGCGAACCGTTCCCCAGAAATCGCCGCCCCGTTCATAGCATTTCCCATCACAATTCCCGCCAGGGGAATCAGATATTGCGGGTTGCCCCAAATATCCGGTTGGCGCAAAACGAGCAAGTTTGTATAGAGTAAGGTAAAGCCACTACTGGCGAGAATCGAAACCCAGACGAGGGGGAGTAGTTTTGGAATTTTCTTGCTGATGCGATTGCGAGCGACAATGGCTGCGATCGACAACATAATGGCGAGTAATCCGACCAATGCCAGGAGATTTTTCCAGGTAAAAACAACCTCCAAGACCATCCCGACGACGAGGAGTTGAATGATAGTTCGGGCGGTGGCGAGGGCTAAGTTTCCTTCTAAGCCCAATTGCTGCCATGCTGATAGTCCAATGGCGATCGCCATCATTCCCAAAGCAATTCCGAGATCGAGAAAGTCGAGTTGTATTAAAGTTTCCACTGCATTTTGATTTTAAAGGTTCGATTCAAAGCGATCGGGCGATTTTTGCCATCCGATCGCCCGCGTCAGTGAAGATAATTTTAGGACGCAAGCGCCTGCTTTTTCCATCGACACCCATTCTTAGATGAGTAGGGGCACTATAGCGCTACGCAAATGTGTTAGGAAACCTACAACATCTACAAGCTATAAATAACAAGGTTTTGATTAATGGCTGAATGCTGATAGCTGAATGCCTACTGCTATACCCCTAATTCTGCCTCGCAGTAATCAACCTTTGGTCTTTCCCCCCTGCCCCCGATCGCCTATGTTCTAACGACAGTGGTGAGAGCCATTCAATCCCTGTTTGCTCAACCGATCGAACCGTAAAAACAGTAAACCCCCCGCGACGGAAAACCCGATGGACAATCCATACCAAATCCCGCTCGCACCGAAGTGTAAGGGTCCGCTGAGAAGATAAGCCAGGGGCAGTCCCACGATCCAGTAAGAAGCGATCGCGATCGGGGTGGGGAATGCGACATCGCCCATGCCTCGCAACGCACCGATAATCACCACCTGGATACTATCAAAAATTTGGAAAAATGCCGCTAAAACTAGTAAGGAAGATGCGAGTTGAATGACGCGATCGTCTTGGATGAATAAATGAGAAAGTCGATGGTTTCCGAGAATAAAAATAAAGGCACTGATAATCGATAAAGAGGTTGCCAAACTCAGAGAACTTAACCCCGTTGCCCGTAACTGGTGGAAATTGCGACGACCGAATTGATTTCCCACACCGATAGTGGCAGCGGCAGAGATGCCAGTGGCAACCATATAGGTCACGGTGACTAAACTCAAGGCGATTTGATGGGCGGCTAGTTCTTGAGTGCCCAACCAACCCATCATAATGGCCGCAAAACTTAGCGCTCCATTTTCAAATAAAAATTGGATGCCACTGGGAATTCCAATTTTGATGACTTTCAGCGCTTGGAAAATAGAGATCCTCAATCGTCTCATTTTTCGCAGGTAGCAAAAGCTTTGAGGAATGGCGATCGCAAACACGATAATCGCGATGGGCATAAAGATTCTCGAGATTAGGGTCGCGATTCCGGCTCCATTTAATCCCATCTGCGGAAAACCCAAATGACCGTAGATCAGTAAATCATTTAAAATAATATTCATAATATTGGCAAACAAGCTAACATACATCGCGGGCTTCGTTAATGATAAGCCCTCCATAAATTGCCGCAATCCTTGAAAAATTGTATAAGGAATCAAAGAAAGTGCTAAAATTTTAAAGTAGGGAATTGCTAACTCAACAACAGCTTCAGGTTGATTTAAAAATTTCAAGGTAGGTGTGGCTTTCCACAGCAGTAATGAAAAGCTCGCACCGGCAACCGCGCTCACTAAAATTCCATGTTTTAAAATGCGCGCGATTTCAGTTAAATTTTTCGTTCCATCTGCCGCTGCAATTAAGGGTGTAATCCCAAAAGTAATACCAGTAACAAAGGTAATAAAAATAAAAAAGATGCTGTTAGCAAAAGATGAAGCGGCGAGTTCGAGAGTTCCTAATTTTCCGACCATTGCACTATCCGCCAGACTCACCAAGACAGTTCCTAACTGACTTAAACAAACGGGATAGGCAAGTCTAATTATTTTTTGATAATGGCGAGATTGACTGAATAACATCTTCAAAAAGGGAATTTTATGGATGTAGAAATTGTAGATTTCCCCGAACGGATAAGATGGCACTCTGAACTCAGTTTTCAGAATTAGCTTGCAAGATTTTTTTCGATTAAGTTAAAGTGTGAAAAAATAAATCAGTGCTGATTGTCAATCAGCAAATCGGCTCAGATCGTATATCGATAAAAAATCAGATATCTATGCTTGGATAGCCGTGAAAGAATAAAAAATCGATAATAGACGATTGATGAATCGTCTCGTTCGCCGAATGAGTTCCCAGCGAACACTGCTTCTATGTCAATATACTGAGAAAAATAATAAAATCCGGAAGCTTTTATTATTAGAGCACGAAAATAAAGAAGGTCTACTCTCGTAGATTCCAAATTTACAACTGGCACATAAAATATAAATTTTTAAGATGCGACGTTCGTTTTTTCTTTATCTATTCTTTATAGAAAATCGCGCTCTGCTTCATATAAGCAAAACGCGATCTATTGTTTGATTGTGGTTCGCGCGCAATTACATCAATACTCTATTCTAGAGAGCTAGATACAGAGACAATTTGGGTGGAGTAATACGCACTCTATTCAGAAGTGATTAAATTATTGAGTCAATAGACTTATATCTTGAGAACGATTAAATCGATCGAATACTTCGAGATATCGTTCTAATTCCTCTGCTCTTTTATTTTGTTCGCGATCGTGCCCTTCATCTTGCCAACCCACAAAAACTTTCGCCGAACTTTGGCGCTCCTTAACGCACTGTTTCATTAAGATTAAAGCTTGAAGTGCATCTTCTAAATTAGCCCTAGGATGATTAGGAAACAGTCCTTGACTTTTAGTCGATGGATAGTAGGGATGAAAATTGAAATCAATCGAAACACCATATTTCTCAGAGAGATGCAAGCCATACTCTAAAGTGGTCACAGCTTCTGCAATCGCCTCATCTCCCACAACTTCCGGGGGCTGAAACACGATATTAAAATCGATGCCAATTTTCTCGGAATGCGCACCGACAATCGAAAAGGCATATTCGATCGCCTCTTTAGACATCAATTTTTTCAATTTTGTCATCCGAATCCCATCATTTTGAGACTCTACCCCCAAAATGATGCTAGCTTTTTGGTGTCTTCCCAGATATGAACCTAGGCGATCGAGATTACTAGATGTAATGTACATCTCACGCGAATCGAGGGAAATTCGCTTGCAGTTTTTTAAACCCGAAACATAGGTAAAAATTGCAGCAAAGGTTTCTCGGGTCATTTCCCGAGGATTTAACGTCGAACCGGAGTTATAGATTAACAGATGGCGAACATTTACCAATAAATCGGCATAGTAATCTTGGAAAAATTCGAGGCGCTGGCGGTTCGATGGAAAATCGAACTGAACCCCTTCTCCCGCACCGATATCGCAATGATGGCATTGATATTGATAAAACGGACACCGACCGCTTTTCGCCTCATTCCCAAATACCAATGCAAGGCGAGAACCATAGGCATCCGTTACGGGCGTAAATAAATTCGATTGTTCTGGAATTACAGTTAAAGCACTCACTAGCATTCTCCTTTCGAGACTAAAAAGTTCCCGATCGCTAAATAGTCAATTCTCGTTTTCCCAAAAGTATTCACCGCATCTTCGGGACTACAGACAATCGGTTCGGAATCGTTAAAGGATGTATTCAAAACAATCGGAACTCCCGTGAGTTTTTCAAATTCTTGAATGAGCCGATAGTATTTGGGATGAGATTGCGATCGCACTGTTTGTACTCGACTGGTGCCATCAACATGAATCACCGCTGGAATCAAATCCTGCTGACTCTCTCGCACTTCGTAGGCAAAGAGCATAAAATCTGAGGGCATTTGTGAGTCCTCAATGCAAAACCAGGCTTGGGCTTTGTCGGCTAACACAGACGGGGCAAAAGGTCGAAAATGCTCCCGATGTTTGACTTTATGATTGAGGATATCTCGCATATTGGGGTTGCGCGGGTCTGCCAGCAAGGTCCGACTTCCCAGTGCCCGAGGACCCATTTCCATACGATCTTGGAACCAGCCGACAATATTCCCTTGAGCCACCAACTTGGCTGCGGTTGCCTCAATGTTGTCGCACCGACGGTAGTTGAGGTGGTGTGCGTCGAGAACTGTTTGGATTTTCTCGTCGGAATACTCCGGCCCCAGATACGGACGTTCCATCACGTAGTTGCGCGGCTGTCCGAGCATTTGATGCCAAATCGCATAGGCCGCCCCAATCGCTGTTCCCGCATCATTTGCTGCGGGCTGAATGTAGATATTTTGGAATGGGGTCTTCTCTTGCAGGACGCGATTGGCAACGCAGTTCAAGGCAACCCCCCCAGCCAGACAGAGATTGGGGCTTCCGGTGCGATGGTGCAAGTCATTCGCCAGTTCTAAGAGGACTTCCTCGGTTACCTTTTGCAACGTGGCAGCAATATCCATGTGCCGTTCTTCGAGTGGTCCGCCCGGTTCTCGTTGGGGACCGAAGAGTTTTTCAAGTTCGCTAAAATCGTGAACCCGAAATTGGAGAATTTTGGGGTCAAGTTGAAAGCTTCCCGATTCGAGAGTGAGTAATTGCCGGAATTCGCGATCGTAATATTTGAAGTTACCGTAGGATGCCAAACCCATCACCTTACAGGCATCGTATTCGCTAAATCCCAAAAACTCGGCGAATTTTTCCCAGAGAAATCCCAGACTGTTGGGATAGTCAATCGTCTTGAGTTTGTTGAGGCGATTTCCTTTGCCGTGATAGAAGGTGGTGGATTCAAATTCACCAATACCATCCACCACTAAAACTGCAGCGTCGTCGTAAGGAGAGACGAAATAGGCACTACCGGCGTGACACAAATGGTGATCGAGCCATTCAAATTTGGCGGTAATATCTTCTCGGGCCAGTTGACTCAGCTTTTGGGGAACCTGTTGCAGTTTTTCGTAGAATAGTTGTTCCCCTTCGGTACTTCCCCAGTCTCCGGGGAGAACGGGTTCGGAATAATCTTTATTTTTGAGGCGTTTGATGGGGTCGAAAGAGTATCCAATCCGATCGATTTCTTGCCAGGTAATCCCGGCTGTTTCCAAACACAACTCAATCGCACCAATGGGCAGTTCGTCGGCATTATCGACGCGGGCAGGTTTGGTGTGCTTGATTCGGTTGAGCCGTTCTTCTTCAAGAGCGAGGATAATTTCTCCGTTATGAATTAAGCAAGCAGAGGATTCGTGATACGCAGCGTTAATTCCTAAAATATAATTTGACTGAGGCGATAGACTGGAGTCTTTCATCTTCAAAAAAAGGTGTATTGAAATTTTTGTGCGAGCAATCTTTTTTCTTTGGCGTCGGGCTATAGTCTTGGCTCAATTTTGGTGTTTTAGGAAAGCTGACTCTTTCTCGAATGAATTACGTCACTGCTTGCAAGCCGACCGAATATCAAAGTAAAAATTTTCGATTCGCTATCGATACGATTTCACTTCTGAACTGTTCCTAATTCTAGTAGAAGTGATTCAGCTCGCAATTGCCTTCAGTATTTCTACTGATTTTTTATATAAAGATTTATTGGAGAATGCAAATAAAAAATAAATATATTGGATTTTTATTCAGAGCCAACTACTTTTTAGTTAGTACAAAAAAAGCATGCTTATTTTTTGAAAGCATTGCCTGGAATAGGTTTTTACACTTTGATATTGACTCACGGCAAATTCAAAATTATAGGTTAAGCCATAAAATACCGTTTGTTAGATCTGTGATTTATATCACCCTCAATTGACTTAGTTTGGGGGTAAGCATTTAGCACTTAGCCAATGCCCTACGTGCAAGTTGCACCTAAAGTCATGCGATCGTTCACTAGAAAATAGAAATCATCTCGCGGTATCGAGCGATTTTTTTGAGAATCGTCACTTGTTGTTTGAACCTCTAAGGGATAAATCTCTCCCACTCGATGGCTGAAAGTCGATCTGCGATCGTTGAATGCTTACGTCTGGGTCTATTGACAGACCCCCTAGGAGCGACAATTCATCTGAAGACTGAACTTAAACTCTAGCTGGCATAATTTGAAGAAACTTTGCCGATCGAACTCAGGAAAACTATGACTATATCCTTCAGTCTAGAGAGCGATCGAAGACCCAAAACGTATAAATCATGGCTGAAGAAACCGTTATTTTAGAATTGACATCCGTAAGATTACGGATTTCGATCGGGTTTGCACGATCTTTAAAAAGATGAAATTTATTCGTCCGTCAGAAAAGCCCATTGCAATTTAAACTCAGGATCGCAACATCTCAACCTAAATCGATCGGGCTTCGAAAATATAAAAGATATCAATATAAGGTTTATGAAAAAAACTAGGCATTACTCAAATTATTTGATTATGCTGGCAGTATAGGTCACTACCACTTATGTTCTCTGCCGCATTTTGATGAGCAAACCCTAATGTCATACTCTACTCCAGCAACTTGTTCGGGGCAGACTGCTAGAAACAGGAAATTCAATGCTCGATCTCTACCTTCACTCTTGGGACTCTTTACCATTGGGTTCCTGCTCGTTTTACTTCTCAATGGATGCAATACCTTCTTCAATCGCGAACTGAAAACCCTGCGAGTGGGAATGAATCGATGGCCCGGCTTTGATGTGGTTCTCTACGCACAAGAAGCGGGGATGTTTGAAAAACGCGGTCTCAAGGTGGAGTTCCGCCTGTTCGAGAACTCTCAAGATGCCACCCGAGCGATGATTCGAGGGACTCTCGATGCAGCGTTCGTTCCCCTTTGGGACGTGATGCAAGCCGATCCGGGGGACGATCGTCCAGCTTTCATCATGGTGACCAATATTTCTGCCGGGGCTGATGGCATTGTCGCTCAACCCGGGATCAAATCCGTCAAAGATCTGAGCGGCAAAACCGTTGGCGCTCAACTCGGCACCATCGATCATCTGATTTTGCTCGAAGCCTTGAAACTGAATCAGGTCGACCCGATGAGCGTCAAGATCGAAAACCTCTCGAACGAGACGACGGTTCAACTCATGAAAGAAGGTCGTTTGGACGCGGCGGTCGTGTGGGAGCCGTTACTGAGCGATACCGCCAGCGCCATTGATGGTAATATCATCTACACTACGAAAGAAGTTGATAGCTTGGTAATCGATGGCTTAGCAGTGCGATCGAGCTTCATTCAAAAACATCAAGCAGATTTAACCCAATTTATTGCCACTTGGTTCGATCTCATGAAAGCAATCGAAACGCAACCCAAAACGGTGTTTGCCTCGGTTGCCAAACAACTCGGACAAAGTCCGGAAGATTTTTCAAGCGATTATTCAGGGCTAAAAAAAGGTGACACCGTTATGAATCGACGGATGTTCGAGCCACAGGGACGTCTATGGGCGGCCACTCAACAAATCGGTCGCTGGTTGCGCGAAGATACGCGCCACGGTCGGATCGTGCGCGACGATGTTGAGATTAATGCCGAACCTGTCACTGCTGCCATCGATATCTGGAGATAATGAGCGATTACCCTCAATCTTTTAAGCACAGCCTTGCAAAGCAACTCCTGGCTGGTTTTGGCCTGTCTTTAATTACGGTGGGACTCGGTGCGATGTGGGTGAACTATCACCTGGTTCGTTCCGGCTTGAAAGAACAGGTGCAAACCCGCGCCCAATCGATTACCCAAGGCTTGGAGTTTGCCACGGAAGGGTCGATCGAACTCGGTCATGCCAGTAATTTGCGACGGGTCGTTCAGAACTACGCGACTTTGCCGACGGTGGTTCAAATTGCCGTTATCGATCCCGACGGTCAGATTCTTGCCAATAGTGCCTCAGACTGGGGAGTGTATCCAACCCAGGAACAAACTGGCACTCACATCGAAGGAGCCATGGAGATCGCTGCTAGCACGGGCATGTCTCAAAGCTTACACCAGACGATGGGCGATCGTAAGGTACTCGTCGAAATTTTGCCCTTCAGCAGCTATATCTTTGAAACTCAGGGAAAGCGCGGACTGGCGATCGCGATCCTCGATTTGCAACAGATCGAGCAAGATTCGTGGCAGACCTTTTTTACATCCACGGTAACTATGACCGTGGGCACCCTTGGCATTTTAGTCGTGATGGGGTTAGCCCTGCACAAGATCGTACTCAGCCCCATCAAACGCTTGCATCACGCTCTCGAACGCAGCCAGAAGACCGAAACCTTCAATCTGCCATCGGCAATGCCCGATCATGAAATTGGCTTCTTAGCTCAGACCTTCGAGAAGGTTTTTCAACAACTCGAAAAACACGAACAATTACAGAAGGAAATCGAAGAACGCAAGCTCGCCGTTGCGGCGTTGCGAGAAAGCGAAACTCGAGAACGGGCAAAATCCGAACAGCTCGCGCGTACCCTCCAAGAACTCCAACAAACTCAGCTCCAACTCATTCAAACCGAAAAAATGTCGAGCTTGGGTCAAATGGTGGCGGGAGTCGCTCACGAAATTAACAACCCAGTGAATTTTATCCACGGCAACTTGAGTCACGCCAAGGAGTATATTCGCGACTTACTGGGTTTAGTCGAACTGTACCAGCGCGAGTACCCCCAACCGACAACGGCGATCGCCGACGCAATTGAAGCCATCGAGTTAGATTTTCTGTGTGAGGACTTAGCCAAACTCCTGAATTCGATGAACGTGGGGACCGATCGCATCCGGGAAATTGTGTGCTCGTTGCGGATGTTTTCCCGTCTGGACGAAGCTGAGATTAAACAAGCGGATCTCCACGATGGACTCGACAGTACCCTGATGATTCTACATCACCGATTGAAGCCCAAGCCCGACCATCCTGGGATTCAGGTGATTAAAGAGTTCGCTCGGCTACCCCAGATCGGTTGCTATCCCGGTCAGCTCAATCAAGTCTTTATGAATATTTTGAGCAATGCTATCGATGCCTTGGACGATTACAATCGATCGCGCACAGCAAATGAAATTCAGCGCCATCCAAGCATGATTTGGATTCGCACCACCGTTCTCGATAGCGACTGGGTGGAAATTCGGATAGCCGATAACGGACCGGGAATGAGCGAAGAGGTGCGATCGAAACTCTTCGATCCGTTTTTTACTACCAAGCCTGTTGGGAAGGGAACGGGTTTGGGATTGTCCATTAGCTACCAGATCGTCGTCGAAAAACACGGGGGATCGCTTCGATGCCATTCCGGTGACGGAATGGGTGCGGAATTCACCATCCGGATTCCCTCTCGGCAAGTTTTCGAGCGTGCGGCCTGATCTCGCTAGAAGTATTAAGATTCTCGTGTAGGCAAGCCGGGGGAGTCGGGGGAGAAAGGGGAGGCAAGGGGAGAAATATGCTGACGGGTTAGTAGAGTGAGCCGTTTTGAATGCAGTGACTGTAGTTGTACGCGAGCCATCAAACTGCCCACCGACCTGACTTGGGTTCTACCTCTATGAAAAGCGCGATCGGTATTTAACCGAACTTGAGAGAACGTCACCGGAAGCGGGGTCAAAAAGGAAAAGGAGAAGGTGGGAGCGTGGTACATTAAAAAATAAAATTATTACAAAATATTACGCTTTCTCATCAATGATTGGATTCTATACCTACACGTTTGGATTTGTGGCGCTCGTCCTAGCGATCGCGATTGCATGGTATTTGCTGGTTCCTCGCCGCTACCAATCCTCGGAATCCGTCGCCAATTCCTACGATGAATGGACGGATGACGGACTTTTAGAGTTTTACTGGGGGGAACACATCCACCTCGGTCACTACGGTTCGCCGCCTCAACGCAAAGAGTTTATCACCGCGAAAATCGACTTCGTTCGTGAAATGGTGCGTTGGGGGGGTCTCGATAAATTACCGTCCGGTACGACCGTATTGGATGTCGGCTGTGGCATTGGCGGCAGCAGCCGTATTTTGGCGAAAGATTACGGATTTGCAGTCACCGCAGTCACCATCAGCCCCCAACAAGTGAAACGCGCTCAGGAGTTGACCCCCGAAGGTATTGATGCCATCTTTATGGTGGATGATGCCATGGCCCTCTCCTTCCCCGATGCCAGCTTCGACGTGGTTTGGTCTGTGGAAGCTGGACCTCATATGCCAGATAAAGCGGTTTTTGCCCGAGAGTTAATGCGAGTTCTCAAACCCGGTGGCATCTTGGTCGTGGCAGACTGGAATCAACGGGACGATCGCCAAAACCCACTGAATTTCTGGGAAAAACCGGTGATGCGGCAACTACTCGATCAATGGTCTCATCCCGCATTTGCCAGTATCGAAGGGTTCTCGGAACAGCTTGCGGAAACGGGACTGACTCAGGGTGAAGTCGTCACCGATGACTGGACGCAACAAACCCTTCCCTCTTGGCTCGATTCCATTTGGCAGGGGGTAGCGCGACCCCTGGGATTGGTGCGTTTTGGGGTCTCGGGTTTAATTAAATCCTTGCGAGAAGTGCCGACGCTGCTACTGATGCGGTTAGCATTTGGTGCGGGTTTATGCCGCTTTGGAATGTTCCGGGCCGTCCGCAACGATGGGATAACAACCGGCGCGATGCCAGAACAAACTCAAGCCAGTGTGAAATAAGCGCCGATTGACGGTATGACAGCTGTTTTCGCGCGTTATAGACCCCAAGTAGAAAGTTGTTGGGGCAGTGCAATGACTGCTATCAAAGTCCAGATTCCGCCAGACAGACTGCCCACTCACTCCGATAACGTCTACTTCGATCGCCGTCGCCAGAGCAATTAGGACACTCGTGAAGGTGGGCTTCGCTGGCTCTCGGGGGGCAACGAGCGCAGGGGGGACGACTTCAGTCAGAGTTCACAATTGTCTGGTGTTGTCAAACAGGGTCGTGGCGACTGCGATAACGTCAGTTTTGCTAGCGCGACCTCGCCGGGATGCCGACTCTGGGTGATGTTCGGGAAATCAGCAAGTCTCTCGAAAGTGAGATCGCAACACTGGGTATCGCACTACGCTGGGGAGAAAAATACTCCATTCCCCATTTTTGATTTCCCATTCTCCACCCTCACCTGAAACAATATAGTCATTCTGAATAAAAGTGGTACACGTCCAGAGCCTGAAACACCGAATAATTCGAGATGGTTTTGAATTCTACTGTCCCATTCTTATTCAGAATGACTATATTATCCAAAACTAACGTTACTTTTAGCCAAAAGCGCTCTCAGAAATTAAGGCAATTTCCTGGAAAGAAAATACTAGACCGGTTTCGGTTTGAGTATTTTCTTTCTCGAAAATCGCCTGGGATGGAAGAAGCTCGAATAAGGGCGTCGCGGGTTAATTGACAGAATTCGAGGCGGCAACGCGCCGTTGTTGCAATTGAAATACGGTATCTTGATGCACGGTGGAGTTGATGGGATAAAAGTAGGTGAGTGCCAGACTCCCGAGCATTGTCAGCACCGGTAGGGCAAAAGTCACTTGGCGGATGGCAATCAGTGCCGATTCGGGCTGAATAACTTCTGCCTGACCCGGTACGGTTTCGTGGAAACCAGCTTGTGCCAACCACTGACCGACGAAAAACAATCCTAAGGCTAAGGTGACTTGATACAAAAACATGAGAATGCTGTAGTACAAACCCTCTCGCCGCTGACCCGTGCGCAGTTCGTCCCAATCAATGGCTTCGGGCAACATGGAGGGGGGAACGACATAGGTTGCCCCCATGCCGAATCCGATGGCGCAAGCCACGCCGTACATCAAATACACTTGTCCCGGTTGCAGGTAAAACAGAGCAAACTGTCCCAAAATCCACACGCTGCTGCCCAGCCAGAAGGCGGTTCTTTTACCGAACTGTCGGCTTAAGGGTTCCCAAATAAACAGGCTCGCTAAAGAGGTCACCTGCATGATGAGAACGATCGTCGTAATGGCAGAGGTGTCGAGTTCGAGATAGTTGACAATGAAATAGGGCAGAATGGCTGGAGTGATATGCAGAGCTAGCCAGGAGAGGGCGTAAATCCCCATCAAGATCGTGAAGGGTTGGTTCCCCAGCAGTAGCTTGAGTTCTTCCCAGTTGAGCTTGACATCGGTTTTGGTGGGTTCCCGACGCTCTACGGTTCCCCAGCAGCTGGCGAAAATCGACGCAACGATCGCCACCCCTCCAATCGCTCCAGTTATCCAAAGCTGTTGTTGGGGTTCGCTGACCCAATAGGCTAGTCCTTGGGCGAGTAGGAGGGCTGCAATACACCCAGCCAGAGAAAATCCGAAACGCAAGCTGTTGAGGCGAACGTGTTCGTGGCTTTTGTCGCTCAGGTCGGTGACAAGCGCGCCGTAGGGAATCAGAAAGCCGTTGGCACCGGTTTGAAAGAGCAGCGCCGCACTGAGGTAGTAACAAAAACGACCCCAACCTTCAATGGGGGGCAACCACCACAGGAGAAAAAAACCGAGACCCAAAATCGGAGCGCTACAGAACATCCAAATTCGTCGCCGTCCCCAAGGACTTTGGGTACGATCGCTCAAAATACCAACGATAACGGTACTCAGAGCGCTCCAGATATTACTGATAAGCAGAATCGATCCCGCTAATGCTGGCGACAGCCCAGCGATCGTGGTCAGGAAAAAGAAAAAGAACACCATTAAGGTGTTGCCGGCCATAGAAGGACCAAAATCACCCGCTCCATAGGCGATCTGAGTCCGAAGGCGCAGCCGCTCTCCATTTAAACAGCTATTCATCCGGATGTTTGAAATGAAAGTTTATGTTTTTTTGAAATACTTAATCTTTTTTCAGAATAAAACACTTTATGAGGGTTGTCTGCCAGGCAATTCATATGAATTGCTAAATTAAAAGATAAAGTTAAATAACTTTTTTTTAACTCTGAAAGAATCGATCGCAGCCCTGTTATTGACAAGGCTTTAAGACTCTATATATAGCGATCGCCATCTCAATGTCGGTACGAGAGTAACAGTTTGAAGTCAGGAAAACGAGAGGAACCGGATGTCTCGATCTGTGGCGGTTAGGGAACCGCATGTCTCTTACGAACGATCCAGGTTAGAGCACGACGATACTAAAGGAGATTTCAGGGACTTTACCGCTATCTATCAAGACGATCTTAACCACGCGGTCTGAGTTCTTTCACCCGATGGCGTTTCATCGGTCACCGATTCGTTCGTTGAAGCGTTGGAGGGCGTTGTGGGTACCGTAAATTACGTCAGTTTTGGATAAGACTGGTTCGGGTGAGGGTGGGGAATGGGGAACGGGGAACTCCGGATCGGGGGATGGAGTACTTCATCTCCCCAGTGACCAGATGACGAGCGTGTTGTCGCCTCGATGAAGATCGGCTGGCTGAGTGCCTGAACCTCTTGGAAAGCCTGCATCCTCGCGAGATAGCTTAAGCAAAACTGACGTTAAATTCCAGTTTTGGTGAGAATCGGGGACATCGGGAGCGATCGAACCCCGCGTCCGCTGCAAGAGGTCGGACCCCTTGTTAAGGGTGAGACGCAAGGGAACGCCGACCGAGAGATTTAAAGAAGAGATGGATCGGGTGGCGCTTAATTGTCAGTGATTATCCGAACTGGATATATAGCACTACGCAAATTAGTTAGGACATTTATAAATCCTGAAACTATCTGAGAGTCTACTGTTCCCCGTTCCCTAGCACGTAGCGCTATAACGAACAGATCTTGTGGTGTGACACAGGAAAAAACGAGCGAGCGAGCGATTCGTGCGAGCCTTTCAATTCAAGCGTTCTACGCTCCCTACCTCACAAATACTGGTCATTAGGTTGCCCAAAACGCTAGAGTGAATTTGGCAAGAATGCGAGTCAGTGGAGACAAATTATGACGACAGCTCGGGATGATATACCCCTTGACGTACTCGTGGACGAATCCATGGGTGTTGACTACGTTCGGGAAATTGAAACGGTTATTGCTAGTTTGGCGGAAGACCAAAAAGTGCTCGTCGGTCAAAGCGATGCCGGGCACTTGTGGAAGTTTAAGTACGGCAGCGTTCAGGTTTTCGTACAACTGACAGGTTCGACGGAAGAGGATACGCTGACGGTTTGGTCTTCGGTGCTGAAACTGCCGGCTCAAAATGAAAGCGAAATGATGCGCCGACTTTTGGAAATGAATTGGTCTAGCACCTACGAAGCTCGATTTGGGATGCTCGGTGACGAAATCGTCGTGCTATCGTCTCGCTCGGTGTCAGACCTCAACCCTGGAGAAATTTCTCGATCGATTACCGTGGTAGCCACCATCGCCGACGACCACGATGAAGCACTACAAGAGGAGTTTGGTGCAGCTTCTGCGGGAAGTTAGTTGACTATTGGGATAATTGCGCGAGTGCGAGCATCTTGCTCGCCTTGCACCTGCGAGCGCTGCAACGATGGCACCTCTCGATCTCGCGGTGATGTGCCAATTGCTCGATCCCAATTGCTGAATATGTGTGTTAGATCGCAATCTCCATTGTGTCGGATCTCCCAAAAAGTCGATCGAACTCACCCATGGAGATGATGGGTGTCGTCGAAACGATCGCGAAAAAAGCCGATATTGAATAAGAACGGAATTCGAGAGTTGGAGACGCTTGGCGGCAATACTCCACAGGTCAACTCCTACAGAGTTTTCCCCTTTAAAACGTCATCCCTTCGATTCCTTCCCATATCGATTTTCACAGGCTTATGTTTCACTACGACTTTCATTCGGACTTCACGGCTCGAGATCGCGACTTGGTCCAGAGATGCTGGAATATCGACAGCGGAAACGATTGGAGCGCACAGGTTCAAGACGCTTGTTTCTCAACGGCCGAACAACCCACCGAGCCATCGGGGAAATTCCCCCGCGTCCTGTTGGGTGCGGCATTAGTGATGGTGACGTTGCTCGGAAGCTCCTTGTATTTGGGTGCGCCTAAGATCGCTGAGTCTCTCGAGGAGGCGGCCAAAGAGTCCGTCGAAGGACTGGCTTGGGTTGAGTTTATTTTGGATTCAGGTCGCTCTTGAAGGTTGGGGGTGGGTTGCCCAGGGTCGGTTGCTCGGCAGGAATGGCGGGAACTAACTCCCGAGCGGTTTGAAATAGAAATTGACTATCAGCATCGCCCACCCATCGCCAATGCCAAGGTTCGTAACTGACGCAGGGGTGATCTCGGGTAAAGGAAAGCTCGAACCCGTAATTGTGGGCGTTTTTCATCAGCCATTGTCCGGCTGCCGTTAGCTCGAAATCTTGAGTGAAATCGTACCAAGGGTCAGCTCCATCGCCGATATCGATGGCGTAACCGGTATGGTGTTCGCTGTGACCCGGTGGTGCGGAGACGCGAGCCCGCTGTTGGAGGCTTTGACCCCTTTGGGCGGCGATCGTGTAGAACAGCTCCGTTTGCAGGGCTATATCTCGAAATCCCGACAGAGGAACCAATGTGACCCCATCCCTGGCCGCCGCTAGCTGCATTTGCCGAAAACTCACCGCTGCAGACCGTTCCATCCGTTCGCCGTTGCCAATGTCGACTAAGGTTTGCGGCACGGCTTCGGGATAGGGCAGGTGACCGTAAAAAGCATAGGGCGTGACGGTCGAACAATTCAAGAAGGTGGGGGGATCGACGAGGGTATTCTCTTGGGGGGAGAGGCGGGGTTTAAAGTACTGAGACCATGCCGGACTCGTCGGCCAAGATGCTAGACAAAGGGCGATCGCGATCGAAGGGAAACCAACTCGTTGGATTTGCACTCGAAACCACAAACTTCTAAGTTCGCTACCATTTTGACACGATTCTACGGTCGCACCCATAACCATTCCCGTTATTTTTAGTTTTTCTTGCGAGCTGCTACACCTATCGACCGCCTTGAAAAATGCGGAAAAAGTTGAGAAACGAGAAAAAGCTGCCGATGGGACGCAGAACCTCTCCAACAGTATCGGCGACGCTCGTCAAACCCGAGCGTCCGACAACGATCACGTCGTTGTCCTGCAAAAGCGGATTACCTTCAGTGTCGATGCCTTGTTCGAAATCGATGGTAATTTCCCGCCGGGAAACCGTTCCGTCGGGATTGAGACGAAGCAGCTCGACGGAACTGTCACTAGCGCGAACCGGATCGAAGCCGCCAGCCACCAGCAGTGCTTGGTTTAAGGGGGTATTGGGGGGCACGTCCACCGGACCGGGTCGAATCACTTCCCCCACGACGTTGACTTGAATGGTATCGGGGGAGAAGCTCGCCGAGGCGAGGGTTTCCACTTCCGTGGGGTCGATGTCCCGAGCGGTGGGAATGGCGATCGTATCTCCAGCCTGCAAAATAATGTCTTGGGCGAGGTCTCCAGATTGTAACAGCTCCCACAGGTTCACTTCGATGGTTTGCGCGCCCGACCGGGTCAGGCGGCGCACTTCAATGCGGCGAATGTCCGCTAAATCCGTAATCCCGCCGGCCACTTCGATGGCTTGGGTAACCGTGGGCGGAACTTCGACTCCCCCTTGCGAGTTGACCGTGTAAGGACCGGGGCGAAAAACTTCGCCGACGATAGCAATTTGAATGGGTTCGTTCGCTGCTGGGGAAAACGTTGCCGACTCAATGATACGACTGCGTTCGGCATCAAAACTCTCGGCGGTGGGAATCCAAATGCTATCTCCATCAAGCAAAACGGGATCTTGCTCGATGGTACCGTTACCGGCCAAGTCGAGCAGGTCAACCGTAAAGGTTCGCACCCCTCGTTGGATTTGGACTTGACCGACCCCGGCGGCTTGGGTAACGCCACCCGCCAGGGAAAGGGCTTCGGTCAAGGTAGGAAACAGCCGACCGGCTTCGCCCACCAACGTGTAAGAACCGGGGCGATTGACTTCCCCGGACACGGCCACTTGCACCGGACGCGGTTCGAGTAGCACCAGAGTGACTAGGGGCTGGGTGAGAAACGGCGCGTATTGACTGGAGATGAGGGCTTGCGCTTGGGGCAGGCTCAATCCGCCTACGTTTACGTGACCGATGACTTGTAAGTTAACGGTTCCATCGAGTAAAACAAGGTATTCTCCACTGTACTGCGGGACGCCAAAGACATCGACCCGCAGGCGATCTCCAGCTCCTAAAATGTAGGTCACGTCATTGGAGGAGGGAGCAACGGCGCCATCGACCTTCGATGGGGTGGGTTTGTTTTCCGAGCGGTTTTCCGAGGTGGGAAATTGGGAGGTTCGGGGGGGGACCCAGGGTAATGGCGCAACCCGAGGGTTTTGAGTCCATAGGGTAAAACTCGTCAAAGATTGCAAGAAAACTAAAGAAAACATAGAAACCGAAGAAAGAACGATAGTGAGTTATTGGACTTGGACTTTGGACAAATTGATGAGAGGGGGGTAGAGTGCATGAAGCGGCAAGAGGGGAAAATTTGCAAAAAAAAGACTGTATCGGTCTATATTGAGCGGTTCGGGGGAATTGAGAAATAAAATGATGTAATGCTTGTAGCCATGTGATTTAGACTACTTTAGATCGAATTCGGTTGAATCGTTACTGTAAAACTCTGGCTGACCGCCACTAGCCAACTTAGGCTCAATACTCGAAAAAGATATTACTGTTGCCAACTCGATATAGTCAGTGTATACCCAGATTTCAGATCGCTGCATTTCCCCTCAAGACTCCCCCATGAGAGTAAAAGCCGCCCAATTTTCCGGGCTGGGGTATTTGTCTAAAGTCCTCAGCATCGCTTGGCGCAAGGCGCGGGCTTTGTCTGGGTTGCGGTCGAGCTGGCGGTACAATTCCACCATCAGATCTGCTGTCGGTGCGTCGGGAACGGCCCACAGGGATACGACTAAACTAGGAACTCCTGCGGCCATAAACGATCGCGACAATCCGAGTACCCCATCTTCGGAAATGCGACCTTGACCGGTATGACAGGCACTGAGCACCACCAATTGAGTACTCAAGTCCAGGTCGAAAATTTCCCCAGCCGAAAGCAAACCATCTGCGCCATCGGAGGGAGTCAGGGCGATGGCGCCGGGTAAACCCAGTCCCTCAAAATCTTCGAGCAAGCCGTGAGTTGCCAGATGAACGATGTGCGATCGAGACATTCGATCGACAATCGCCTCTTCGGTGGCTCCATCCCCGGTAATCGCTTCGGTTCCCAACATCTCGGCGATGGCAATGGCTTCGGATTCCGCACCGGGAAGCGGCTCGAGGGGGTAGGGCGTACCCCCAGCACTAAAGGTGACCGCAGGCATCGTCGGATTTCCGACCACTAAGGCTTCCCCGAACTTGCGCCCTGCATTATTCTGCTGTTGTTGGTGCGTCAGGGAGAGTACCTGAATTGAAGGGGCTGTGGAAATCGTCTGCCGTTCGATGAGATATTGCCCGGAGGGGTCTTGCAAAGCGGGGAACGGCATCAAAAACATCGAACGGTGGGGAATGAAGATCGCTCGCTCTTCGGGGTTTTGGGGAAGTAAATCGGAGATCGGTTCGATCGCGAGTTGGTAGAGTTGTTGCAAATCGGGGTTGAGGATACGCTCGGACTCGGCATCGATGGGCCAATCGTTGAGGGTGACTCCCTTGCGGCGCAGACAGGGGATATTAAAACAGCGGGAATCGATCGCCAATTTTTTCAGGGAACCCCGTTCGGCAACGACGGACTCGAGATCGATGCGGCGAAATGCCACCTCTTGGGTGGGTTGCACCACCCAAATATAAAGTTCTTTGTCCTGAAGCTGGCGCACGCCCTCGATTTCTACCACGTCTTGGACGATCGAATAGGAAACGAGCGTGGCGTTTTGTTCTCGGGCGATGGCGCGAATCTGGGCGATGTTGGGGGGGTGAACTTGGGGCAGCTTTGCCGAGTTCCCTTGGCGGCGAGCGAGCAACTCCACGAATGCCCGAGCGCGTCCCCGTTCGGTAATTTCTAGAGCCGTCTCGAATTGATTTTGTTCCACCAAAATTTCTTGTAAGGTGCTGTAGGTGGTTTCTTGAGTTTCAAAAATGGCGACTCGATCGAGATCGCGATCGCCCAAATTCTCTCGTAGGGATTCCCAGGTTTCGATCGCCCTCAAAAGGGTATCGATCGCTTCGGAGGGTCGTCCGGCGCGATTGAGGGCATCCCCGAGGTTATTCAGGGCGCGAGCGATGCCGTGGCGATCTCCGGTTTCGCGCGCTAAGGCGAGGCTTTGTTGGTGGTAGTCGATGGCCCTTTCGTAGTCTTCGCGGGCGTAGTAAACCAGTCCCAAGTTTTCTAATGCCCGTCCGACGGCGGTTCGATCTCCCAATTCTCGAGCAATGGCGAGGCTTTGTTCCTGCAATTCGAGAGCGGTTTTGTAGTCCGTGAGTTTGTAGTGAGTGAGTCCGAGGTTGTTGAGGGCGTTGCCTCGGGCAACTTGTTGGCGTCGTTTTTCTGCGATCGAATTGCCTTCTTGCAGGGCGAACTCCAAGCTTTGCCGTTGCAGGTCGAGGGCGGTTTCGTAGTCTTCTAGGGCATAGTAGACCAGTCCCAGATTGCGAAGGATATTTCCTTCTAATGCCTGAGATTCGAGAGAACGGGCAATTTCCAATCCTCGATCGTAAGCCTCAACGGCGCGATCGAACTGACCGATGGCCCCGTAGGTATCGCCGATTCCTTTCCAAACAGCCCCTTGTTCGAGAAGATCGCCGAGCGATCGTGCTAACTCCAAACGTTGCTGGTGGTATTCCAAAGCCGTAGCGTAGTCGCCAATGGCGTAGTAGGAGATGGCAAGGTTGTAGAGGGTGTAGCGTTCGCGGGGGAGATCGCCGCTTTCCCGCGCAAATTTGAGGTTGGTTTGATAGCAGGCGATCGCTTCGGCGCGATCTCCAGAAACAGCAGTTGTTTCCCGACCCACTTCCGCATCGAGCAATCCCGACACCTGCAAACAAGTGCCCGCCTCTCGGGCTAAAACCGGTAATCCCCGTCCGACAGTTGGGTTCGAGTCGCGGATTTCGAGGCGATCGGTATTCACGAAATTAAACGCGAGGGTGGTTGGTAAATCTAGCACGATTGGGGGTTCGGGAGGTGCGGGAGGCGATGGAGGATTGGCTTCGAGGAGTGGAAGACGATCGCCACGATCCTCATAAGCCGCATCAATATTTCCCGTGGCGATCTGCTCCGTCGGACTCGATAAAATCACCCCCGCAGCATTTCCCTGGTTGCTGGAGGCATTCAAATCCTCGGTGGTAATACTTCCCCCCGCCATGAGTTCGATCCTGCCCCCATTTCCCTCCTCGGAAGAAGTATCGATATTTCCCGTGGCGATATTCCCCGTCTGGTTAAACAAAAAGACTTCCCCTCCGTCGCCCTGGATGCTAGAGGCATTCACATCGTCGGTGCTAAGATCCCCCAGGGCTTGCAAGGTAACCGCTCCGCCATTCTCCACAGCAGCCGACGAATCCAAGGTGTCTGTTGTCGTTATCCCCCCAGTACTATTGAGGACGATCGCGCCTCCATTGCTCGAAATCGAACCGGTAACGATATCTCCCGCTTCGAGACGCACGCCAGAACCCTTTAACGCCACGGTACCATCGGAGTTCACCGTCACCGTATCGGCATGGTCGAGGGATTTGCCCAGGGTGAGGAGTTCTGGGAGCGATCGGGGATTGAATAATGAGAACGAAGCAGTGGTGGGAGAAACTTCGAGGGCGAGGATATTCCCCTCAAGCCTCAAGCGGACCGGACTATCCCCGGCCACCGCAGCGATCGAAATATTGCCACCGTCCGCCACCAGATTTCCCTGACTCACCACCGTACCGCCGAACAAGTGTAAATTTGCCCCGGTTCCTACGGATAAATTCCCGTAATTGACAATGCTACCCGGGGTGAGGGTGGCAAAATCGAAGGCATTGGGGGTTCCCACCAGGTTGGTATAGTTGTTGGGAGTCATGGCATGAAACCATCCCCCCTCGAAGCCGATTCCCGTGGCGGTGGTTGCGGTAAAGGAAGCTGGGACGTCGAGTCGAGCATTTTCCCCAAAGACGATGCCTGCGGGGTTCATCAAAAAGAGATTGGCACTGCTGCCGGTGACTTGGATTAAGCCATCGATGAAGGAGGCGTTTCCCCCAGTCACCCGTCCGAAAATATTTTGAATATCTGGAGAGGACAAAAAATTTGCTGTCTGTCCGGTGTCTAAGCCGAATTCCTGGAAACTGTGGAAAAGATTGGCTCCATCATCGGAGGTTTGTCCGCCTTGAATGTCGATTCGATCGCCATTCAAGATGATGTCCGTTTGCGTACTGTCATCGGGGATAATCGGTTGAGCGAAGGCGATCGTGGGAAAGAGAATCGCGATGGCGGTAGAAGTAATCCAAGACCAAGAAGCGGGGGGAAGTCCTGACACGGTTCGTTATAGATGCAAAGACGCGGTAAAAGCAAAAACTCAATCGGGGTGGGACAAACCGGTAACGTACGGACTGTTCCAGAGCGGAATCTATCTCGTCTCATTAGCAAAGCGATCGAACCCATTCTAATAACATAGGTTCGACTTGGCCGAATTATGCAGTCCGTGGCAGAGCGATCGCTCTAATTTATGAAGACGAAAAACGATCGATGGGTGTGCCCGAATATTGAGACAATTGAAACTAAATTGGCAGGCGATCGATATCTTTATTCGAGCCGATAACCACCATCGCCGATCCGGTTTCCAAACGGTGACGCGGATTGGGATTAATCTGAAATTTATTGTTATGACTGACGGCTAAAACATTCAACCCGTAGCGACCTCTCAATTCTAATTCTGCTAAGGTTTTGCCAACAAACTTTTCGGGAACAATCACTTCAACAATACTGTGCAGGGGGTCGAGTTCAAATCGATCGAGCATTCGCGGTCGGGTGAGCGATCGGGCGAGTTCGTATCCCATTTCCCGTTCGGGGAAAACCACATGATCGGCTCCCACTTTTTTGAGCAGTTTCATATGAATTTCTGAAGAGGCTTTTGCCACGACATGTTCGACTCCACCTTCCTTTAAATTTAAGGTGGTAATGATACTTTGAGCTAGATAATTTCCAATGGCGACGATCGCCGTATCGAAATCGAAAAGACCCGCTTCTTGTAGGGCTAAAGGGTCTGTCGTATCTAGACGAATGGCGTGAGCCGCAATTTGGTCGTTGACGGCTTTATTGACTAAGTTTTCATCGCAGTCAACAGCGAGGACATCGTAGTTTAAACTGTGCAATGTCGAGCAAACAGATCTTCCAAAACGTCCCAAGCCAATTACAACAAATTGTCGATTATCTGGTCGTAAACTTTGAAAAAAATTGAGAGATGCTAGATTCACACTGAATACCTCATTTTAGAATATTAAACAAAAAAACATCACCCAAAACCAATTTGCATCATATAATTATTAACAATTTACAACCAAAATAGTAGGGTTAAATAAATCGGAGATAATTTTTCATCTTCATCACCATATGAGGAGACTTAAAGTTGCACGTTAATGCAATGCATTTAAAAAGAGAGTCAACTAAATGTTTCAACTAACCAATTAAAAGTTCCTCTTCAGGATAGTCTACTGCACTAGGTTTTGGGTCGCCTAAAATAGCAGACATGAGTAGCAAAATTCCCACCCGGCCAATATACATAATCCCGATCAGAATCGCCTTTCCCACGACCGAAATTTGAGCGGTAATGCCAACGGATAAACCCACCGTTGCAAACGCCGAAATCACCTCAAAAGAGACATCGATAAACTCCAAATTCGGATCGGTGACGCTAATGGCTGCTGTCGCTAAGGCAATGGTTAACAGCGAACCTACCACTACACCCACCGCTTTTAAAATCAGTTCGACGGGAATTTGTCGGCGATCGATGGTGACATCATCTCGTCCTCGCAAAACCGCTTCCGTACAGTTAAATAAGACGCGAACGGTCGTTGTTTTCAACCCCCCACCCGTACTTCCCGGACTTGCCCCAATTAACATTAAAATCATCATGGCGAATAAGGCTGCATTGGTCATTTGACCGAGGTCAATACTGTTAAAACCTGCCGTTCGGGTAATCACAGATTGGAACCATGCTGTCATCAATTTGCCATTAAAGTTCAAAGAGGCGAGAGTTAAAGGATTGTGATATTCTGCCAAAAAGTAAATGAGAGTTCCCAGGGCAAATAAAAAGTTATTCGTGCTGGTGACAATTTTGAAGTGAAGGGAAAAACAAAACCGCTCTGCACTTGAAGAAATTTTACTCCGAACCCATAGATAGAGTTCCATCATCACTTGGTAGCCAATCCCACCCACAATGACTAATCCCGGAATCACAACGTTAATAATCGGAGAGGTTGCATACCCCATTAAACTATCTTCAAACAAACTAAATCCGGCATTATTAAACGCGCTAATACTGTGAAATATTGATTGCCAAACTCCCGGTTTAAATCCAAAGTCACGGACGAAAACTAACATCAAGAGAAACACCCCGGTCAGTTCTACGAGTAGGGTTGTCGCAATAATCGATCGCAGAAGATTTCCCACATCCGATAGTCCCGCTGTATCTAGGGCTTGTTGCAAGGCAACTTTATACTTAAGTTTAAATCTTCGCCCCAAAAGAATTAATAAAAAAGTGGTGGCGGTCATATAACCCAACCCACCCACTTGAATCATCAATAAGATAAAAAATTGTCCCCAGAAGGAATAGTAGCTGCCCGTATCGACGACGATTAAACCTGTAACGCAAGTGGCTGAAGTTGCGGTAAACAGAGCCGTGATGGGGTTGTTCCAGGTTCCGCTACTAAGAGAAAATGGCATCATTAATAAAATTGTGCCAATAGTAATTACACCGAGAAATCCCAGGCAAATCGTTCGAGAAACGGTCATTTTAATTTTGAATTATCCGGAAATTGGAAATCGACAAGAATGCCCGCAACGGTCGAATAGCGAGCGAATTTAATTTGTCGATCGAGTCTGAGAGATGGGAAAGGTTCGCTTACAGAACTAGAAGACAACTCGATTGCGGAAAATCGCTCGAGTGCCGTTCGAACATCGCTAGTTTATTCTCTCACTTTAACGGGAAATGGTAGTCTAAATTGAGTTGAAATTGCGTTTCAAACACTCGCGCGCACGGACGCTTTTTTCTAATGACATCAAGCCTGTACGATCGCATTCGCCAATTTTACGATACTTCCAGCGACCTGTGGGAACAAGTGTGGGGGGAGCACATGCACCACGGCTACTATGGACCCCAGGGTCGCCTACGTAAAGAACGGCGACAGGCGCAAATCGACCTCATCGAAGAATTACTCCAGTGGACGAGGGAGTGCCTCGGCGAGAGCTTCAGCTTATCCGCCCCCAAACCCACCCAACAAATCCTCGATGTCGGCTGCGGTATTGGCGGCAGCACCCTCTATTTAGCCCGGAAATTTGCCACTAAAGCCACTGGGATTACCCTGTCTCCAGTGCAGGCTAACCGGGCGAGCGATCGGGCCGTAGAAGCCCGGATGCGTGGGAATGCGGGGTTTCTGGTCGCCGATGCTTTGAATATGCCCTTTGCCGACGCATCGTTTGACTTTATTTGGTCTCTCGAAAGTGGCGAACACATGCCCGATAAAGTCGAGTTTTTGCGGGAATGCTATCGCGTTCTCAAACCCGGAGGAACCCTGATGCTGGCTACTTGGTGCCATCGTCCCACGAACAACGGGGCTGCTCCGCTCACCGCCCGAGAGCAGCAGCATTTAGCCGACATTTACCGAGTCTATCACCTGCCCTACGTGATTTCCCTGCCCGAATACGACGCGATCGCCCGCGAACTCGAATTTCAGAATCTCCACACCGCTGACTGGTCTCAAGCGGTTGCCCCATTTTGGGAGGATGTCATCGATTCGGCTTTAAATCCAGCCGCTGTATTAGGGGTGCTCATGGCCGGATGGGATACGATCCAGGGGGCACTCTCCATGGGATTAATGCGGGATGGCTACGCCAGCGGTTTGATTCGGTTTGGCGTTCTGTGCGGGACGAAGGAGGCAGGGGAAGAGAATGGACAATTGACAATGGGTCGGTGACCTTTCCATCCTCACCGTTGCCCCCGTTGCCCTTGTTTCCTCCGTTGCTCGCGTTTACCCAAATCGAAATTCCTGTGTTATAACCAGATTTAGGTTCTATAAGGAGGCTGCTCCAAAATGCCAAAATCTAAAAAAGCTGCGCTTGCCGAAGAAAAACTCAACAGCGCCAACCAGCTTAAAGAAGAAGGGAAACTCGACGAAGCCCTTCCCCTCTACGAAGAAGCTCTCAACGCGACACCCAATAGCGTTCCAGCTCTGCGCCAGATTGCCAGCATCTACGAAACTCAGGAAAACTGGGCGCAAGCTGCAAGTGCTTACCAGAAAATTGTTTCTCTTCGACCTGAAAACGCTTTCACCTACTTGAAGCTTGCCAAAGCACTCGAGGAAAGCGGTGATGTGGATGGGTCGGTTTCTGCTTACAAAAAAGCGATCGCCCTCAACCCCGAGCAACCGTTCCGAGTTTATCTCAACGTTGCCAAAACCTTCAGCGAGCAAGGTCGTTCGGAAGAGGCGATCGAAGCCTATCGTAAAGTGGTCGAACTCAAACCCAGCGCCAGACTTCACGGTCAACTCGGTGACTTGCTGCAAAAGCAGGGCAATCTCGATGAAGCGGCTGATTGCTTCGGCAAAGCTGTCGCCGCTCAGGAGGAGGAGGGCAAACCCGAAGCCACCACGCGCTACCAGATTAAAATTGCTGCCATTCAGCTCAAGCAAGGTCGCATCGATGAGGCGATCGCCAGCTACCAGAAGGCTTTAGCGATTAAACCCGACCTCGTCTCCGCCCACATGGGATTGGGCAATGCCTTCGGCCAAAAGGGGATGTACGAGCAGGCCATTGGTTGCTACCAGAAAGCCAACGAACTCAAACCCGATAGTGCCAGTTTGTACCGCGCCATCGGCGATGTGAAGTTGCGCCAGGGTCAGGATGCGGAAGCTCTCACCTACTACCGTAAGGCAATGGCTGCCTAACGCGAAGGTCTATATCCTCACTCCTTTAATTCCAAATTGCTTCTAGTTCTCAACCTGCGAGTACTCAACGACACAAACAGTCGGCTCGCAGGTTTTCTCATGTTAAGACTCTTATTTTTTCAGGTTTCTCAGAAAACTCTTAGGGGTTTTTCAAGTTCCCATGGGAGTGCATTCAGTTCGATCGCCGATTATGAAAATCAAGCAATCGAAAACACATCCACTAGATGGAGCGCAAATCATGAAATTCAATCGAGTCGCATCTTTAGGTATCGCATCGGCCGTTTTGTTCGCTGGCTTCGGCACGATCGCCCCTTCTTCTCTACAAGCCAAACCCCTCGAAAATTCTATCCCACTCAAAGCTAAAACCACCCTCGCGGCTGGTGCTTTCGTCACCGTAGAACAAGACCACCCCACCAGTGGGGCCGCCACGATTATCGAAAAAGATGGGAAGCGCTTTCTCGAATTTTCTCAAGGATTCGATACCGCTAGCGGACCAGACGTGCAGGTGATTCTGCATCGCGATGGTGTCGTTCCCATTAACGTGAGCGAGCAGAACTATATTACTCTGGCGCCTCTGGAAAGTTTTAGCGGGGGACAACGCTACGAAATTCCTGCAAATGTCGATATTGAAGATTTTGATGCGGTGGCGATTTGGTGCCGCGAGTTTAACGTCACGTTTGGCTACGCCGCTTTTCGATAAAGACGATATCTCTCGAATGAGGGGGTGGGTAGTTTTTCTGAAGGAAACCGACGCACGACAGGTGACTCAACTGCCTACCTTCCCTTCAAAACTCAGTACACTAAATCTCTTGAATACGATCGAGAATGTGTTGGAGTTCGCGTTTCTTCTGATTCTCGATCGCTTTGAGAAAACTGTCGATTTTCCGGATGGCATGGGGTGAATTTTGTAAACATTGATATCTCTCAATGTTGAGTTGCATTCCTCATGAGTACTTACTATCGGCTGAAAACGATCGCTGCCACCATCGCCAGTTTTTTTCTCATCTCCTGTCAGCAATCGGCTCAAACCGAAACCACAAATCCCGCGAATCCTTCAGAGACGGAACCGGCGAGTGAAGTCACTATCGATACATCCACGCTGTTTGCCGATGGTTCGGTCACCGTTGGAGTTCTCACTACTCCCTATAATCCAGAAGCCGATTATGCCGCACTCGAAGAACATTTAGAAACCAAGCTGGGAGAAAATGTTGACGTGCAAATTGATAGTGTTGCCCTCAGTGGGGATGATGCATTTACTCAGGTGAGAAATCGGATCGTTGAGAAGCAATGGGATGTGGCGTTTACCACCAGTCCGATGATGTCTGTTGCTGCGATTAATAACGACTATCAATTTGCCGCGCGGATGTTTCCCCAAGCCTCGAAGTTTGAATCAGTTCTTTTCGTGCGTCAAGATAGTCCGATTCAGGGGATTAGCGATTTAACACCTGAGATTAAATTGGCATTGGGAGATTTTAATAGTGCCTCTGGTTTTTATATTCCCGTTTACGATTTATACGGCAAAACCTTGCAAGTCGATTTGGGCAATGCCGATACACCATCGACGATCGAAAAAGTAAAATCCGGGCAAATTGATGTGGGCAGCGGTGCGTATCAAATCGTGGAAAATGATGACCAATTACGAGCCATTAGTCGCAGTCGATCGATTCCCCTATCGGGGGTTTATCTTTCTCCGGATTTATCCAATGTCGAGCGAGACGTCATTTCGCAAGCCCTGGTGAATGCCCCCGATGAGGTGAAAAACAGTGCTAAATACGGAGAAGGGGAAGAACCGGATTATCAGTATTTTATCGGCATTACCAATCGCGTCGATGAAGTTCTCGGCTGCGTGGATTGGCAGAAACAACCGGTACAGTTATTTTGCGAGACGGTGGTAACGGCATCTGTCCCCACGGAAAGTAGCAGTATTTCTGGGCAAGTGAACGGGTATCAAGTAGATGGCGAGACGATTAATTTCATTCTCAATGGAGAGGATGGGACAGTTTATCGCGTTTTGGTTCCGAGAACCTTGCTCGATCGCATTCCTAATGGCGTTCCTTTACCGGGATTGCACGGCAAAACCTTTAAAATCGTCGATGTCACTCCCCAGGATAATCGGGGAACTTTGGAATTAAATGTTACGACGGTAGAACAATTGAAAATCGAGTCATAGTTGGGGGTGTGCTGGGAAATAAGATACCCCCCGTAGTCCCCTTCGCGTCGGAGGGCAAAGCATTTGGATATATCAGATGTCTATTGACTAATGGTTTATCGCTCAAATGCTTGTGCCCCTACAGTGGCGACTGCCATACATTCCATACCCGAACTGATGTTAACTCGGTTTGACTTCACTGCGATGCTTATCGACGATCGCACAACACTCAGCCACCGGTAACCGTTGCGACATCGCCTCAACGAGGGCATCGTAAGCCATACGATGAGTAGCCAGCATCGTCGTCGCTTGTAGAGCCGCCCAGCGTTCTTTTTGCTGGGTATCGCGAATGGGAGGACTCAGTTGAGAGAGTACCGTTCGCAGTTGTTGGCGATCGTCGCCGCCCCCTTCTGCGTTATCGTAGACGAGAGTTTCGGCAGCAATTCCGGCCATCCACACGGTACAGTAGCGATCGAGAGACTGGGCTGACAGCGTACCCCGTTCGAGTTGCGCTGCGAGAATGCGATCGTCAAATTGCACGCCACCCCGTCCCGATTGTCCCTGACGAAAGGCTTCCCATGCGCTGAGAGTGTAGTTGGCGATCGGAATCTCAAGCATGTGAGCCACCAGGAAATGCCCTGCTTCGTGATGGGTGACGCGCTGCCGATGTTCCGGGGAGATGGTTGCCAGCCAGTCTAGCATCAGCGTCGAACCGCGCCCGTTCAACCCTAGGGTATCGACGGTGGCGAGTCCTAATAATCCAAAGGCTGCGATCGCCGGAAAAATGGGATCGAGATGAATTAATGGACCGAGTAAAGCGGACATGGTAAAGCCAAAAATGGCGATCGCTACCAGGTTGAGAGACAAGGAACTCATCGAATTGATTTAAAATGCCAGTTCAAAATTTAAGTTAAATCTTCAAAGATCGATGTTCGATTTCTGATGACTTATTCCCTAGCAGTTTAACCGATCGAGTTACGAGACTCCTTGCAGAATTGGTACATGCATCTCTTCTGTGAACAATTTACGAGCGATCGGTTGGTGATTTTCCAACTGCTCTCGAAGGGATTTTGCCAAACAAAATGCTAACTGACAGGGAACTGCATTACCCACCATTTTGTACCCAGCTCTTAAATGTTGGTAGTCAAAAATATGGGTATCCGGAAAAGTTTGAATCCGCGCGCATTCTCTCACGCTCAATCTTCGATATAAATCCTCTTTTCCCGGTACAAATCTGCGTACATCTGGCTTGACTAATTGCATCTTTGGTGCTTGGGGATGCAAAGGCGCGTGTCTCCCGCCGGCTTGGATGGTAAAAGAAGGTTCGTCCCAGCTTCTCACCCGATTTCGGGACATATAAATACTGGAGAATCCTCCTACCATATATTCGTGATTGGCTAATTTACATTTCTTGCCGTTGGTATAGTTTTTATCTTTTGCGGGTAAAACTGAATCTTGAATATCTGCGATCGCATCTTTGAGAACGTACTTTTTAGATAAAGGCGAGGGGAATTCAAACTTAAAATCTAAATCTTGGCGAATCCCTACAAAAAAGACTCGCTTTCTATCTTGAGGAACGCCGTAATTCACCGCATTTAAAAGAGAAAATGATAAATTGTACCCACTCTCAGAAAATAAAACCTTGATATTCTCTAATGCTTCCAAATGTCGAGGTGCCAGCATTCCCGACACATTTTCCGCAAGAAAGAATTTTGGCTGTTTATCTTGTAATATACGGATAAATTCAAAGAATAACTGTCCTCGGCGATCTTGAATACCTCGCAATGCCCCCGCCTCACTCCAACTTTGACAGGGCGGTCCGCCAATAATACCGTCGCAGTCGGGAATTGCATCGGAAGGAATATCGCGAATCGATCGACGATCTAATTTTGTATTGGGAAAGTTGCTCTCAAAGGTTTCCCAAATCTCTTTATCGTATTCGTTCGCCCAAATGGTTTGGAAACCTGCGTCTTCAAACCCGCGATCTAAACCCCCTGCACCGGAAAAGAGTGAAACTAATTTCATGTTAAACTTGCACTTATAGAAAACGTTATCATTTTTGCATTCATTAAATTAGCTGGATTATTCGGATTTTTGATTTTAATATCATTTAAGTCAAGCAGATTTGAAGATTCTAGGTTACTTTTACTGCTCTCCGGAAAGCTAGTATACTTTTCATCTTGCATTATCGCAACTAGTTGAAAATCTCGATCGTCATTACTTTTATATACATAATCAAATACTTTTTTGGGATTAAATATACTCCACATCCCTCTAATCCGAAGATCTGTAATCCCGAGAGGATCGACACGCTTAACTTTACCCAACTCTTTTGTGGGTGTAAATTCTATATCTGATATTTCTAAAATACCGCTAGAAATTGTCGTCTTTATTCTCTCATAAATATCTCGATCTGCTGCATAACAATTTCCATAAATCATCCATAATGATTTTAATTTTTTTTTAGATATATGTCCGATTGCATAAATTATATCTTTTTCAGACCAGGTTTCGCAATCTCTACAAGCTTGAGTAATCATTGCACTATCTGAATATAACTTTGCTTTTGGGTAAGAGCTATTTAAAGCTAATGCTGAATTAGATGACTCTATTTTCTTGACTTCAATAGCATCACTGCCACGTAAAATTAGATCTGGAGGGTTATTTTGATTTCCAGAATATGAATAGACTTCTTGTATTTTTCTTAGCCGAACCTGCTCGTCTTTTTCATGTATAGTTCCGGCAAAAGCATCTTCAATATAAATTTCCAATGCCTTACCCATATTATTAATTCTATTTTTTCCACTATAGAACTCAGTTAATTCTATTTGGGGAGAATTTGCAATAGATATACACGCTTCTAAAAGATTACTCACTAGAAACCTCCAATTCTGTAAAAGAATCGGCATGATCGAAGTTAATGGGGATGTTTATTTTATTGTTTTATTTATGAAATGTATAGTACTTGTACGCTTATCTTTACAAATTAAACGAGGAAAGTATCAGCGACAGATCGACTAAGCTTTTGAGTTGTGAAACTTTGTTTTCACAACAGTGTCAATGAGCAGAAATTACTGAAATGAGATTATCGTGCTCCATTATAATGACACAACAGAGTAAGCTTGCAATTTCTACTGGTTGATATCGTACAATTATTCCACATTTTCGGGACTCAGTAATTCTTTCGCCGTCAAGCACAGTTGGGGGAAAGTGGGAGAGGAAATTGCCTCATCATCGCGAAATACACCAATTTCCACGTATTGTCCTTCTTCCACAAACAACACCGTCACTTGTGCCTGCTGGGGGTCGATAATCCAATATTCGGGAATGCCGATGGCGGCGTATTGAGCGCGTTTGCGTTCGTAGTCCCGTTGGCGGCTTTCTTTGCCGGGACTGACGACTTCTGCAACCATACGCGGTGGGGGCATCTCCAGGGTGATGGTAAAGCGCTTTTTAGTTAAATCCAAATGCACTTCGTCGAGAACCATGAAATCGGGGTAACGGTTTGCGGCATCCCCTGGTTCGAGAACGGGAACCTGAACTTCTCCAGTGTGGGGGTAAATCAGCGATCGCTTGACGATGCGGGCGATCGCTAACACCCAAAAGAGTTCTTTGGCAATTTCGATATTCTCTCGCGATTCCGGTGGCAACAGTACTAACTCCCCATCAACTAATTCATAGCAGTTATCTGTACCGTCGTCGTAAGCGAGGTACTCCTCAAAAGTGGCGAAGGTTTTCGGTGCAACGGTTGGGGTCATGGCGGGCATCGCCTCGTTTGCGCGGTTAATGTTATTGTAAGCCGCTCAAATTCCAAAAAAGAGGGGGAGAATATTTTCCAGGCGACCCCCCCAGGATTCCTCAGAATGCTGACCGATCGCATCTTCGGTAATAAATAGGTTCTCGTTTTCTCGATAACCAAAATTAGACACCAGCAAATCCCGCATTTCCCGACCCCGCACTGTGGCCCGTTCTTCCATAAACTCGTTGTGGAAACCACCCTCGCGCACCAATCCCCAATCGAGGTAAACTTTCGGGCGCAGGGCAGGATTTTCTAGGGTTTTCGAGGCGGAAAACATGAGTGCCGACGACTCCAGCGCCCCCATTGAGGGTCCGAGTAAATTCAGCAGAGAAAAGTCCATCGCCGAATCTAACCCCACCCAGAATGAAGGAGACAACGCCGCCACGCAGCGGAATTTTTCCGGGTGTTGGGTAGCGGTATAAAACGCTGCTAGTCCGCCATGTCCCGCCCCCATCACTAAAGTGTGTTCCGCGTCGGGGAGGGTGCGGTAGTTATCGTCGATGAAGCCTTTCACCGACTGAGCGAGGTAGGTGCTGTAGGTATCGAGTCCCCCCCAATTGCAACCGTAGACTGGGGCGTGGGTATATTCTCGATCGCGATCGACCGGATAGACGGCAACGGCGATGACTTTGCGAATGCGATTGCTCAAATACAGCCGGGAGAGAACGCCGCCAACATTCCAGGTTTTGCGATACTCCCCGCCGGGGAAAAATGCTGTATGACCGTCGTTAATGTAGATAGTAGGGTAGCGTTCTCCACTCACTTCGTAGTCCCGAGGAAGAAAAATATGGACTTTGCGCGGCGTATCCTCGGAACCGCCAACTTTGAAGTCGGGGTAGGTGTGAAAAAAACCGCCCCAATGACCGCGATCGTGAAACCAGCCGTCTTGTCTGCCTTTGTTAAAATGCTCTGCCATTCCGATTGAGGGTGTGGGTTAATGCTTGTGAGTTGCGCTCGTGGTGACTGGGACTAGTACACCACAAATCGGGCGGGACAGGCAATCGGGCTTGGGAGGCTTCGGGAGTTTGGGAGCTTCGCTTGCTCTCGGGGGCTTCGCTTGCTCTCGGGGACCAGGAAACAGTTCATAGTGGGAGCATCTTGCTCCCAATTCTCCCAAAACCCCCAATTCTGCTCTTCGCGTCCCCGCGTCCCCGCGTCATATCATCACCCCGTTCCCAACCCGCGCCTGATGTGAATAAAGACCCCGGAGCTTGACCATCTTTACCATATCTAAACGCCAGTTCGGGTTAAGGAAATTCAGCAAGCTAGGGATATCGTGTCAGTTCCAGCAATGGGTTGAAAGAGGTCGAACAACACCGGGGGAGGAGCGACCCAGGTATGAAGTAGGAACTTGGAGCCGCCTTTCCCCACACCCTACACCCTACACCCCACACCCCCCACTCGAAACTGTCTTTTCCCGAACTGAGGTTATCTATATAACGGTAAAAACATTGTCGAATAAATTTCGATCGCGACCGAGAATTTATCCTGAAAGCTCGGTTTCGTGTCAGAAGATCTTGATTGAGAGCGATATTAAATCCTGATTTTAAATATCCCCGGTGGGAGAGTCTTAAACCTCTCTAAATTTACCCGCACTTCTACCGCGACCTTCACTGACGATTTGACATCGAGCAGCGGGGAAATATCTCTTCGATGAAAGGGAAACGCTGCTATTTTCCGTACTCCAAGCCCCACCCTTCAGAGTGAAACGATAGCGAAACGATGCTGTACTTCCACTACAATTTACCCGACTCCAAATCTAAAAAAAACCGACCTGTCCAAGGGGCGATCGTACAGCAACCGGATGGCTGGTTTGCCGTGATGGATGTGTTTTTTCCCGACGATTCTGCGAAAACGAATCCCAGCTACGATCCCAAAAAAATCGATCGCTCTGTGGTTCTTTCGGGGGAAGGTAAAGTCGATCCCGATGCAGTTCCCAAAATGCTGACTTCGGCACTGAATTCTCCCGATACGACGGCCTCGAACTTTTTGGTGCAAGCAGATGGCAGCACGGCGATCGATGTGGCGGCCTCAGCCATCTTACCCGCCTCGGCGTCCAATGCGATCGCCAAAGTCCCCCAGGGATTGAAATCGGGCAAATCTCCCTATGCTGCGGTGTTGTGGACGGGAGTGAGTGTCGGACTGGCCGCGAATCTGATGACGATCGCCGCTGGGGCGTATATGCTCTACGATTTGCCCCAGGAAGAAGCGGAAATTCTCGCCAAAGCCACCCAAGAATACGAGGCGGGAAATCTCCAGCGAGCCATTATGCTCGCCAACTCCGTCGAAGCGCAAGATACCATCACCCAGTGGCAGCAAGATTGGCAAGCCGCCAGCCTCAAGTATGCGGAAATTGAAGGGGCGTTTTCGAGAGGACAATGGCAAGCGGTGTTGCGAGGCGCGCGGGAAATGCCCCAACTCGATGCGTGGCAGCAAAAACTCAAACCGATGGTGGAAGATTCCCTCGCCCAACTCGAAACCCTGGGGGAACAGTGGGTGCAGCAAGCCTACGACTTAGCGGCGCAAGAGGATTACGCCGGGGCGTTGCAGGCGTTGCAACAAATTCCCCAAGGCACGGCACTCTACGCCCAAATTGAACCCAAACTCGCCGAATACCAGCGACAGCAACTACTCAAGCGAGATGCGGTGGCCGGGGAATGGGTGCAGTATGCCTACGATTTGGCGCGTCAAGGAGACTTTACGGGCGCCCTCGATGCCCTGCAACAGGTTCCCGAAGGCACGGAACTCTACAGCAAAATTCAGCCTAAACTGGCGGAGTACGAGGAGAAACGGCAAATCAAACGGGAAGTGGAAGCCCATCAGTGGGTGGAGGAAGCTTACCGACTCGCGGCCCTGGGAGACTTTGACGGGGCGCTGCAAGCCCTGCAAGAAGTTCCCCCCGATACCACCCTCTACACCAAAATTCAGCCGAAGTTTGTCGAGTACCAGGAGAAACGCCGCCAGCAGCAGGATGCGATCGCTTATCAATCGATACAAGAGGCCTACGAATTGGCCGCGCAAAGTGATTTTACCGGGGCACTAACCGCCCTAGAACGGGTTCCTTCCGGTACGGCCGCTTACGATCGCATTCAACCGAAGTTGGCAGAGTATCGGCAAAAACAGGAGATTCGCGCCCAGTGGATGGTGAAACAAGCCAGCGAACGAGCGCGGGTGGGTCGGATTGACGAGGCGATCGCCTTTTTGGAGCAGGTCCCCTACGAAACGTCGTCGTATTCGATCGCTCAGACGAAAATTTGGGAGTATAGCAACCGTTCTGTGGGTAGCGGACGGTAACGGGAGTTTGGGCTTCGGGGGCGAAGGGGGACAATGGGCGCATGGGGAGACCAGGGAGAAGAGAATTATTCAATTAACCATTCCCCAAACCCCACACCCTATCCCCCATTCCCCAATTCCCCCGATTCCGCACCTGACGTTTAATTAAATTGCTGAAAGATTTTAGATTTTGGGTTTGAAATTGTTCGTTTCTCCTTTTTTCTCAATACGAACCAGAATCAACCTATATTGTGTACTTTTATAAAGTAAATATTCCGCCTAAAAACATCTCGATATTTTGCAAGAATACTTCATATTTTTTCCGAGTTTTTTTCGTTAGACTAGATGGTGACAAGACATAATAATGAAATTTCGCAGATGACGACTTTTACAAATTTAGAAGTCAAGCGGCCGGCGTGGCAATCGATCGTGACTTTTGCGTTGGCGCTTTGGCTCGGCGGTAGCCTCGTTTTAGATTTAGTGGTCGTGCCTAGCTTATGGGAAGCCGGCATGATGACCCAGCCGGGATTTGCATCTGCGGGTTATATGACCTTCGAGGCATTCAATCACTTAGAACTCTTATTTGCCGGGACGGTGATGACTGGGATTTTATGGTTGAGCGGCACCCATTATTTTGCTGGGGGCTGGAGACGAACGGCGATTGTTTTATCCGCCATTTTGCTTGTCATTCCTTTGGTTTATACCTATATCCTCACACCCCAAATGAGTGCGATGGGCATTCAGCTGGATCTATTTTCTCCCATGGATGGCATGCCGTCGGGAATGATGCCAATGCACCTCGGATATTGGGGATTAGAGGTGTTGAAAATTGCTGGAGTCGGTGCCTTGTTATTAGGGTGCGATCGGCGATAACATCTGGAAAAAAATTCCATTGTCTTGGGTTTTTCTGAATGGGTTTTTCTTAAGCTTTATTCTCCTTGCTAAAGGATGTGTCTACTTAGGATTTGGGTGCGTCTAGAAAGAATATCGGGTGGGTCTCGCTTCAAAACTCCACCCGATATTTTTTTCGATCTATAAATATCAACAAAATATCAACAAATATGTCTCCCTCGTTGACAGAAATTTGGTGACGATCGGGAATATTTATGGTCGGACATCGAACTCAGCCGAACGATCGAGATCGAGCATCCGCATTTGTACGGAGGCAAACAGGATTCAATCCCCGTTGTAATAGAAAAGAAAAAGAATAAAATCGGCTCGATCGATTTTACATTTGCGTCTCTACCCAAATCTGATGACCCCAACCACCAGTATCCTGCGCGGCGGGATTGTCCTCAACGAAGTATTAATCGATCCGAACGGAACCCAAAACTTCGATACTGACGGTAACGGAACGGCAAACAACAACGATGAATTTGTCGAACTCTACAATCTCTCTTCAAGTGCGATCGATTTAGGGGGTTTGCAGCTTTGGGATGAAGGTCGAGATTTGTGGTTTACCTTTCCTTTAGGGACGACACTGGGGGCCGGAAAATTTGCCGTTGTCGTTGGCGGTATCCAAGCTGGGGGTTCGTTACCCAATCTCCCGGCTGGTAATCTCGCCTTCGATGCAGGACGGGGGACAGGCATTATCAATAACGGTGGCGATAACGTCGTCCTCTACGATCCCGATGCCGATGAGTACGTGCAGTTTGCCTTCAACGGCGCAGCAGCAGACGATCCGACTGCTGACTACACGGGTTTTTCAACGACTGCGACTCGGGTAGGGGCGATCGAAGATTGGGGAAACGACACCGATGGTATCTCCCGAGGACGTACCTCCGATGGCAATACCAATCTATTCAGCCACAACGACTTCGGATCGATTCGTTTGGCTTCCCCCGGCGCAACCAACCTCACCCTCACCCCCATTCACCAAATTCAAGGGGATGGCGCATCCAGTCCGGTAACTGGAAGCGTTTTCGAGATCGAAGCGATCGTTGTTGGCGACTTCCAGGGAAACGAAGAACTGCAAGGATTTTTCCTCCAAGAAGAAGATACCGATGCCGACGGCAACCCCGCCACTTCGGAAGGGATTTTTGTTTTGCACGATGCCCTCGATGTGGCGGTGGGGGATAAAGTGCGTTTAGTGGGGGAAGTGGGGGAACGTTCGGGACAAACGGCGATCGAAAATGTTTCCCACATCGAAATTCTCGATTCTGGCAACCCTCTTCCAACCACCACCACCGTCACCTTACCCTTTGCCAACGCGATCGCCCTGGAAGCCTACGAAGGGATGCGGGTTCGCTTTCCTCAAACCCTTACCGTCACCAGTACGGAAAATTTAGGGCAGTTTGGAGAAGTGGTTCTCTCCAGCCGCGGACGGTTATGGCAACCGACTCAAATTGCCTCTCCCGGCGCGGCTGCCAATGCGGTTGCGACTGCCAACGCCCTCGATCGAATTATTTTCGATGACGGTAGTACCGAAGAATATCCCGCAGATTTACGATTGCTCGATCGGGAATTTGACGCCGCTAGCCAAACCCTGCGGGGGGGCGATACAGCAACGGGGGTTGCGGGAATCGTCGGGGAGATGGGGGGCGAGTATCGAGTGCAAGTGGTCGAGGCGATCGACTTTGCCCGCGCCAATTCCCGTCCAGCAACGCCACCGGCCGTGGATGGTTCCCTACAAGTGGCGAGCTTCAACCTCAACAACTACTTCACCACCTTCGATAATGGCAGTAATGGGGCACTCGGGGCCGATCGCCTCACGGAATTCACTCGCCAGCGAGACAAAATTGCGATCGCCCTGGCAGCCATCGATGCGGATATCATCGCCCTGACGGAACTGGAAAATAACGGCTACGGACCCGGTAGCGCCATTGCCAATTTAACCGATGCCCTCAATGAGGTGGTGGGGGCGGGAACTTACGAGTTTGTGAATCCCGGCGTACCGATGTTGGGGTCTGGGGCGATCGCATCGGGATTTCTCTACAAACGGGCCGTTGTTTCTGAAGTGGGAACGGCAGCTTTTCTCGAGACACCGGGTATTTTCCAGGGGGAAAACACCAATACTCCCCCCCTCGCCCAAACCTTTGTTGTCACGGAAAGTGGGAATCCCAGTTTTGGGGAAAAAGTTACCCTCGCTGTCAGCGATTTCAAATCCAAAGCTGGAACGGGAACCGGGGCAAATATCGATGCCGGAGACGGTCAGGGAAACTGGAATCAAACCCGTGTTGAAGGGGCAAATGCCCTGACTGCATGGTTGGCGACGGATCCGACGGCGGCGGGGGATAGCGATGTGTTGGTCGTGGGAGATTTGAATGCTTACGCCCGAGAAGATCCGATCGCGGCGATCGAAGGCGCTGGATATACAAACCTCGACACGACCTCCTATTCCAGTAGCAATGGTGGGGCTTGGGGAACCCTCGATTACGCCTTCGCCAACTCTAGCCTCGCCCCCCAAATTACCGGGGTGGGCCGGTGGCGCATTAATGCCGACGAACCCGCGATTTTCGACTACAACGAAGAATTTCAATCGGCGGCGCAACTCAACAACTGGTACAACGCCGATTCCTACCGGGCGGGCGATCGCGATCCGATGGTTATCGGGTTGAATCTGGAGACTCCCATTTCCCCCATCCCAGTGACGAACCAACCGCCAGAAAACCGGCTGCCGGCAATACCAGTCACGACATTCGCGAACCAAACTCTAACCATCCCTCTGGGAATTTTCGATCCCGATGGGGGAGTTATCCCGCTGCAAGTGACCCTCACCGCTACCCAGGGAACTGTAACTTTAGGGGAGACAACCGGACTCGACTTCCTCGTCGGAGATGGGACGGAAGACGAAATCCTCTCGTTTCTGGGGACTACCGAGGCGATCGAAATTGCCCTCGCCGGACTCCGCTTTACCCCCACGATCGATTTTGTCGGGGAAGCCAGCCTTGAAATTACCACGGACGATCGCGATACCACTCGTCCCGGTGGGGCACAAACGGATACCGATCTCTTGGCAATTGCCGTCACCGCAGAAGTTCCCGCCACCCCACCGCAACCGGATTTAGAAGATAGCGGCGATCGCCCGTCCCAGACTCCGATCGATCCGGCGATACCAGCGATACCCGCAATTCCCAGCGTCCCGACGGTACCGCAATTTTGCCCCCACCTCCAGAATCTGCCTCCGTTTCCTACTCCCAACCCCACCATCAATACGATTACTGGCAATTTCATTGAAGGGGACGATAACCCCAATACCCTCGACGGTCGCAGTCAAGTTCGGGTAACGGTAGTCGCTTGGGCTGGCAATGACGATATATTGGGCAGTCCGGGCGATGACCTCCTGTTTGCTAACCGGGATGACGATCGGATTGAGGCCGGAGAGGGGAACGATTGGATTTTTGGCGGTAAGGGGAATGATGCGGCCCTTGGCGGAGTCGGCAATGACGTATTGGCGGGAGATTTCGGGGACGATCGCCTCTGGGGAGATGAGGGGGGCGACCTGCTATTTGGGAATGCTGGAAACGACTACACCCACGGAGGTTCCGGCAGCGATACGATTTATGCCGGAAGGGACGATGATGCTGCCGTTGGTGGAGTCGGCAATGATGTATTGGCGGGAGATTTGGGGAACGATTGCGTCTATGGAGAGACGGGGGACGATCGCCTGTTTGGCAATTTCGGGGCCGACGTTCTCGATGGCGGTTTGGATGACGATCGACTTTATGGCGGTCGAGACAACGATACTTTATTGGGCGGCCTCGGTGGCGACGTACTCAGTGGCGATCTCGGTAACGACTGGTTGGTGGGCGGTTTGGGGGGCGATCGCTTCGATTTTCGCCCCGGAGATGGCCGCAATACGATCGCCGATTTTACCGATGGCGTGGATATTATCGGCTTGAGAGAGGGATTGACCTTTGCCGACCTCACGTTCGCGCAAGTGGGAAACGATACTCAAATTGCGGCAACGGGACTGACGATCGTGTTACTCGGGGTAAATACGGATGCGATCGATATTATGGATTTTGCCAATCTCTAACAAGTTTTACTGTGGTAAATGTTTGCCAATAGAGAGATTTGTGGGATTTTTTTATCGGCTGCAATCGTCAATTTTCGCTCTAAAACTTCAGTATTAACACGTATAAATATATCCAACATCATTCTTTTTTGCCTGTATATTTTCTGATTTTTTAGAATTCAAGAAAATAAAATTCAGTATTTATACAAAAGGAATGACTGGATCGGTAATATTACGGATTCAAGAAGAGCTAGGGGAGTGTCAGTAGGATTTGGTAAAAATACAAAACATACCTACAAACTTTAATCTCTCTTTATTTTAATCCAGAAAAATTGCTATAGCATGATGAGCAACGTTGAGTGAAATTAACTATTGTCGCTCGGTTGCCTCGATATATTTATCCAGTAAAAGTACGCAATATCGACATTCTATCGCAGTATTCGGAGAAAAAATATGACTTTCTCTCAAAAACTAACCCAGGGTTTATTTGTATTAGCTGCCCCAGTTATTGCCGGGTCTACCCTCAGTGCTGCCCCCACCCTCGCAGCTACTTTTGCTTCGTCTTCCTCGACCGTCAATCTTTTTAACTTCAATAACACTCCCGTATCGGGTTCCCTATCAGTCAATGCCGATGCCCAAGGCTTTAGCTTAGATGGATTCGATCCCGGTTCGACGATTGATAATGGCGACTCCATCAGTTCAAGTGCTGGCAACGGATCGATTTTTGCCAATGCCGATGCCAGTGGCGCCCTCATTTTTGACGAAGACCCTGCCGAAGCCTTCAATACAACGACCAGTCAAGTGGGGGGAGATAGTCGCGAATATCTCTTTTTGGCACAAAGCGAAGCCGAAGTTATCGGTAATTTTTTCCTCGATACAGCCTCGCTATTTTCCTTTGATTTTATTATTTCCTCTCTCATCGATACCCAAATCGACAATCCTCTATCGGAATTTGTGGGTGCGGGTGCTAATATCTCATTAGCTATCTTTGGTGGAACGAGTCAATCAAATCAATCCCTACTCGATACATTTTCCTTATCTGCGATCTTGTTGAGTCAAGGTCCGGATCTTGGTACAACCCTTCAACAAAGCAGCAATAATTTTGATGTCGATGTATTCGCTGATGAAGACTTTGGCGATTCGCAAACTGAAGAATCAATTTTCTTCTTTGCCGAAGGATCTTATCAGCGAAGTTTCGATGCAAATAGTTATGTCACCGTTGTTGAAGTCAAAAATAATGTAGCAGCGGTTGCCGTTCCCGAACCCTTTGCCTCTTCAATTGCGATTTCTCTACTCGTCATGGGAGGAACCATGGGAATGCGATCGAAACTCAACCGCAAACAGTCATAGTTCCTCTAAATCTTACATAAGTTTTGTAATATTCTTACGCTGCAAAATTCAGTTTTCACGGATACCTTCTCTTCTTTTCCCACGTCCAAAGTGTCGTGGGATTTTTCTGATTTTTTCGATCTAACTCTTGTTCAATAAAAATTTGTAGGCCTTTATAGTATCTTTAAAAAAGTGCGATTGAAACAATCCTATTTATCGCGATCTCGAAAATTATTTTCTGCCAAAATGGCAACACTTTTAGAGCTTCCCTCCTTATAGTAAGACTCTTAGATACAGATATATTTTTCTTGCAAATACATCGAAAAACCTTGAGGGAGGGTTGACAAAGATGGCATTTATCAGAGGGACGAACTCGGACGACGTTATTAACGGATTTACTCAAGAGGTGGTCAGAACCATCACGTTTCCAGATTTTGGGGGTTCCACCGGTCAGATTACAGTTACGATCCCGGTTCCGGGTCTGGGACCGACCACTTCGGCAAGAGATATCGTTTACGGTCGTCGGGGAGACGATCTCATTGTCGGAATGGGTGGCGATGACTTTATCAGAGGAGACTCAGATGACGACACGGTATTAGGAGGCGATGGAGACGATCGCATTTTTGGCGGTAGTAATGACGACTTGCTTTTTGGAGATAACTTTGGTTCCGGGGACGGAGACGATTTTATTGATGGTGGCAGCGGCAACGATTTTATTTTTGGAGAGGGTGGAGACGATCGCATTTTTGGCGGTAGCGGTAACGATTCTCTCGTGGGTGAAGAAGGAGACGATCTGATTTCTGGATTGTTCGGTGATGACATTCTCGATGGGGGAACTGGGAACGATCGCTTATTTGGCGAGAACGGCAACGATCTAATTTTCGGACGGGAAGATAACGACGAAATTAATGCCGGACCCGGTGACGATACTGTTGATGGGGGGACTGGCAACGATGAAATTTTTGGAGATCGCGGTCTCAACAGCCTCGTGGGTGGTGCGGGGAACGACACGATTGACGGGGGCATCGAATTTGATACGATTAATGGCGGTAGCGGCAACGACCTACTCGATGGCGGCGATTTCAACGACCTACTCTTTGGCGGCACTGGGAGCGATACAGTTACCGGAGGTAATGGTAACGATAATATCGCCGGTATCGACGCCGGAGGTAATGGTAGCGGTGAGATCGATATCCTGACTGGAGATGGGGTCGCTGCCGACGGAACTCCATTAGTCGGGGCAGATGCATTCTTCTTGGCTAATCCCAATACCGGTCAAGTGTTGTATCTGGGTCAGGGATTTAATGACTTGGCGGAGATTCAAGATTATCAACCTGGGATCGATTCCCTCGTCATTCGCACGAGTGGCGTACCCGGAGGTCTCGATTTCTATGTGTTTGCCAACTCTCCTGCCGGTGATGGTGCCCTGTTCTTCCCCAACGGTGACTTGATTGCCGTTACCGTCGGCGTTCCCGTCGAGCAGTGGACGATCGCTGAAATTTAACCCCATTCGCCGTGGCGTTGCTCAAATGTTGCTTTTCTCGAAATGGAACGATCTGTGGCGATAGGTCAGGGTCAACGGTCGTTGACCCCGCAACTCCAGCAACATTCATTGCAGACAACGCGCACCGACTCGTGGGGAAAATTCGCCCCCCTCAACCGGCTAACGCTTCTAGCAGAACCTCCGACATCTGTTGGCAGCCGACGGGTTTCATTCCTTCGGCCATGATGTCCCCGGTGCGGTATCCCCCATCGAGAACCGCCATTACTGCCTTTTCGATGCGATCGGCAGCTTGGGGTTGGTCTAAAGCGTAGCGCAACATCATCGCCGCACTCAACACTTGGGCGAGGGGATTGGCTTTATCTTGACCGGCAATATCCGGGGCGGAACCGTGAACGGGTTCGTAAACCCCAGGACCGCCTTCCCCCAAACTCGCCGAGGGCAGCATCCCGATACTCCCTGTCAGCATCGCCGCCGCGTCGGAGAGGATATCGCCGAAGAGGTTACCGGTGACGATCGTATCGAACTGTTTGGGGGCGCGCACCAGTTGCATAGCGGCATTGTCGACGTAGAGGTGGGACAGTTCCACATCGGGATAGTTGGGGGCGAGGGCGCAGATGCGATCGCGCCACAGTTGGGAAACATCTAACACGTTCGCTTTATCCACAGAACAGAGTCGGCCCTGACGCTTACCGGCAATCTCGAACGCCACCCGTCCGATGCGATCGATTTCTCCTTCGGTGTAGGCCATCGTATTCACCCCCCGTTGTTCGCCAGTTTCCGAGGCAAAAACGCCCTTAGGTTTGCCGAAATAAATCCCTCCGGTGAGTTCGCGTACCACCATAATATCTACCCCTTCCACGACCTCTCGCTTGAGGCTAGAAGCGTCGATGAGTTGGGGCAAAATCGTTGCCGGACGCAGGTTGGCAAACAGTCCCAACCCTTCTCGCAGCCCCAACAACCCCGTTTCCGGGCGTTGGTTGCGGGGCAGGTTATCCCACTTGTAACCGCCGATGGCTGCCAGCAGAACCGCATCGCTATTGCGGCAGGTGTCGAGGGTGGCTTCCGGTAGGGGATTCCCCGTGGCATCGATGGCGGCCCCACCAATGAGGGCTTCTTGAAACTCAAAACTCAGATCGAACTGTTTCCCCACCGCTTTGAGGGCTTCAACGGCGACGGGGATAATTTCTGGGCCGATGCCATCGCCGGGAAGGAGGGTAATGCGGTAGTGCTGAGTCATGGTGCGCTGTCGGGAAATGGCGAAAATTCTAGTCGATTTTCTATCATATAGCTCAACGCGCTCTTCTTTTAGACTCAACCCGAGAATCAAACCCACCAGATAGAGTTATGGGGTGTGGGGTGACAAGGAAGAATTTTTAGCTCCCCCTGCCTCCGAAGCCCTCCATTACTGACGAATGGGAAGCGACTGCGGGTTGCGAGTCCGCTTTAACCACCGACCGCAACGACGGTAGAAGCGATAGATGGCACGGACGGCATCTAACACTGCGTAGGGAAATCGAATCGGCAGCCGACTGAGAATCGGTCGGTAAAAATAGCGATACACTCGCTTCACGTCATCCCACAGGGAACAATAATCTTCATGAAGGAAATCGGAAATATCCACCACGAAACCGCGCCCTTCGTGCATCATCACGTTGCGGCCGTGAACGTCGTGGGGGCGAAGTCCTCGGGTTCGGGCGTATTCGAGGGCAAGATCGATATCCCGAATCACCTGGGGGGGAATTCGCAAGCCCCGATGGAGGCAGTCGTAGAACGTGACTCCCTCGAGTCGCTTCAAAATCAGAACGCCATTTTTTGCCCAATAGCATTGCGAATAGGCTGGGTGGGAACCCAACCGCCGATAAACTTCCACTTCTTCCTCAAAACCGGGGCGATTGGGGGCATAGATTTTAACGACTAATGTGGGATGGTCTGGGTGACCGAATACGGCGGCGTAATTCCCCGTACCCACCAAATACCAGGGGGTGGGAATCTGGCGAACTCGAACGGGATCGTGATGGTAAACGCTTTGAATGGAGACAGTCGGCAGTAAGACTTGTTCGATTTGGGCGACTAAAGAAGGAATCTGTTTAGACATCGATACGGTTAGGCTTTTTTAAGGGTTTAGATATCTGGATCGATCCAGTTAAAAACTCACGTGTTTAACTGGAGTCGCGCAAGGGGTAGAGCTCAATTGAAAAAAATTCTTATTATTTAGGATACACGATATTGCAGCTTACTCACCTGGAATTGGGGCGACAATGATGATATGAGAAATATGAATAACCTCAATTAAGAGATAGCAAAAAATATCGAGAGAGTGGCGAGCATGGGAAGATTGAGTGAAGTCATCTTTCGATTTTCTCAGATACCGTCCAGCTTTCATTGATTCAAAAAAATTCTGTTGAGGATAAGTAGAATTTATAAAAACGAAATAGTATTTGCGATGAAACTGGAAAAAGTGCAAGCTTTACTTGAACTAGGGAAGTGGCAAGAGGCCGATCGAAAGACAACGGAAATCATGTTAGAGGCAGTCGATCGAACCCACGAAGGATGGCTCAGACTTGAAGATATCTATTCTTTTACCGGGGAAGATTTGGGTAAGATCGACTATCTGTGGAGAAAATATAGTAACAATCGCTTCGGCTTTAGCATCCAACGGAAAATTTTCCGAGAACTGGGGGGTACGCAAGCGTTTAATTTCGATCTTTGGTACGATTTTTGCGATCGGGTTGGATGGCTCGATACAGAACGTTGGCGAGCTGAGGATGATGTCAGTTTCCAATCCAAAGCAGCGCTCGGTCACCATCCAGGAGACTGGTCTTACTTTGGTTTATGCTTAGCCCATGAGGCGTGCGCTCTTCTGTGCCGTCAAGACTTTTAGATTATAGAATAACTCGATAAAATCTATAAATTTAGCGATCGAAAAGTTACTTTATAATCATCGAAAAGCGATCGCCCTCCAAGAACGATCGCCCGTGATATTTATTTAGCCGATGAAATTAGCAGTAGGCGTACTGATACAAAGCCGACCAGGTTTGGGGTCCGACAATGCCATCTACAACTAAACCATTGCGAGCCTGGAAATCTTTGACCGCAGCTCCAGTTTTATGTCCGAAGATACCATCAACGACCAGTTCGTAGTGAAAGCAATTCAAAAAGTGTTGCAATTTTTTGACATCATCCCCAGTGCTGCCTTTACGCAAAAGCGGGAATTTGGGAGAGATGGGAGCGCGGCGAGCTTCAACCAGATAGTACCAGGTTTGAATACCAACAATGCCATCCACAACTAAGCCATAGTCTTCTTGGAATTGCTTGACGGCGGCTTCAGTTTTGCTGCCGAAAATTCCATCCACTTTCAGATCGGGACCGTAGATATAGTTGAGGGTGTGCTGGATGTATTTAACATCATCGCCAGTGCTACCTTTGCGGAGGATGGGGTGGGCTTTGGCGGTTTGAACGGTTTGGGTTTCTTTGGCAAGGGTCATGTTTTTTATCCTCGTGTGTTGGTGTTGGATGTGTTTCGTTCGATGTCTTCACTGTAGGAAATTCACCAAGGACTGCGAATGCCATTCGTGTCACTTCTCGAAGCTGAATCCGAGAAGGGAATTTTTCAATTTTCGATAAATGATTCAAATCCCCAATTGGCTTGAGTGAGTACCCATCGGGGGTAGGGTGACAGTCTCGTAATTGGTCGATCTCACCATCTCTGACCGAATATTGGACTCAAGTTACGCATAATCGCGGATGTCAATCTTCGGGATGCCATGTACCCTCTAAAAACAATCAATGCGAACTCAAGCTGGGGGTTTTGTGTGGCGAACGATACGTTATATGGCGTGCATATGCTATTTGAAGGGGGTCCCTCGCGTCTCGGCGACGGGTATAGCGCCCAATCCCTCAAGAATTACATCGATGAAGCCATCAAACTCGGTTCCGACGTTATCCGGTTTCCGGGAGATTGGAATGCTCTAGAACCCGCACCGGGACAGTGGAATACTAGCTACATCAATAACGTCCGCAGTGCCATCCAATACGCCGAGGACCAGGGCGTTAAGGTGGTGATGCTGTTTGCCCAAACACCGGAATGGGCGCGTCCGAACCCCAGCGATAGCATTTGGCACCCGCCAGAGGATGCGGGGGATTTTGCCGATGCAATGGCTTACTTCTACAATCAACTGTCCAGCGTCCGCGATAACATTCTGGCTTGGGAAGTCTGGAACGAGCCAAATGTTTTTGAATTTTGGGGTAGTGCGAACCCGGCAACAGACGTGCGGCAAGTGGACGGTCAAGATGCCTTCGTTCTCGTCAAAACCCGCTTCGCCAGCGAGTATGTCGAACTCCTCAATGCCGCTTATACAGCGCTCCACAATGCTGCCAATGCCGCGAATACCGATGTCACCGTTTTAGGAGGTTCGACGGCGGGGACGGATTTTCAATACGTGCAGGCAATGATAGCCGCAGGCGCTCAATTCGATGGGCTGGCAGTTCACCCTTATACCCGAGTTAACGATACGTCGGGCGATCCAGGTTACGGAATGCCTTGGGCACCCGATGCAACTCTCGCCCAATTCAATGCGAGCGATCGACCGACCCTCAACAAGCTCTGGTCGTTCGACTACGGAATGAATCGACTCCGGAATCTCGTCTCGCAAGATGTTTGGATTACGGAGTTTGGCTGGACGATCGGGAATGGATGGGGGGACGTTTCCCCAAACACGCGCGTTCAGTATATGGAGACGGCGTTGGAGTTGATTCGAGGCTGGAATGATGTCCCCGTCGCCACAGCATACCGACTCTTTGATGACGGCGCGGGTAATTTCGGTCTTCTCAACAACAATGGCTCGATTCGCGATAGCGGGTTAGTGCTCCAGGAGTATGCAGATGGTGGTGGAGGCAGCAATCTCATTCAAGGCACTTCGGGCAACGACGAACTGTTCGGAACCGATGGTGATGACATCTTTGAAGCCCAGGCGGGAAGCGACATTCTCCGGGGACGAGATGGTAACGATTTTTATCTGGGTGGCTCGGGTAGCGATCGATTCGTCTTCACTGCCGGAGAAGATTTTGTTGGCGATTTTAACCTCAGTGCCGACAAGGTCATTTTGCTAGATTTAGGCGTTTCATCTTTTGCCCAAGTGCAACCACTTCTCCAGCAATGGGGACCGAATGCAGCGATTGTTTTCGATGCGGACACTTCAATCGTCCTGGAAAATATTAATATTGGCAATCTGAGCGCAACCCATTTCGGTTTTTCAGACCCCGGTGCGATCGTGGGGACGGCTCGAAACGATACGCTGACGGGAACGAGCGGCGCAGACACGATTCAAGGCTTGGGGGGAAGTGACCTGTTAAGAGGACTGGCGGGAAATGATGACCTCAATGGCGGTAATGGCAACGATCGACTTTACGGACAGAACGGGGCGGACGACCTCAATGGAGGCGACGGCAACGATCGACTTTACGGACAGAACGGGGCGGATGACCTCGATGGTGGCAACGGCAACGATCGACTCTTCGGAAACAACGATGCAGACACCCTCAAGGGGGGAAATGGAAACGATATCCTGTGGGGTGGTGCGGGAGGCGATGACCTCAACGGCGGCAGCGGTAACGATCGAGCATCCTACACGACGGCACCATCGGCGGTGAGAGCCGACTTGGGGGATGATGGAAGCAATACTGGCGAAGCCGCTGGCGATACTTATACCTCGATCGAACAGCTTCAGGGGTCAAAATATAACGATACGCTGCTGGGCAACTCGGCCGCAAACTGGCTCTGGGGTCACAATGGCAACGACGAACTCCACGGAAGCGGCGGCAACGATCGCGTTTACGGGCAAAACGGCAACGACCTCTTATTTGGGGATGGAGGAGCCGATCGCCTTGACGGCGGAGCGGGGAACGATTTCCTGCTCGGCGGTAGCGGGAACGATCGCTTTATCTTCGTCGGCAACTTCGGTGAGGATTTCGTGGGAGATTTTACCCAGGGGGACAAAGTACTCCTCAAAAATACCGGTGTGAGTTCTTTTGCTCAACTTCAAGGATTGATGAGCGAATTTGGCGGCAACACTTTCATTACCTTTAACGGGCAGAAGGAAATCGTTCTGGAGGGGGTGGCGGTTTCGAGTCTGTCGGGTTCCGACTTCATCTTTATTTAGCAGCCCAGTTCGCCCCAGAGGATTTAACGATTTTTCAAAAACGTCGATCGCCCCAAAACTCGATCGAACCCCCCACTTTGCAACGCGCCACTGCCGCCACTCCCCAGCAGCAATGCCAACGCTGACGGCACCAGCGGCATCCATCCCCCCCATACCAGTAGCAACCAGCAGGTACCGTACAATCCAGCCGTAGCGATACCCAGGCGCAAGGCGATTTTAAGCCAATTTCGATCGCCCCCGATAACGCAAGCGCCTACAAACGCCCAACCGCCCACCCAGAGGCATTCCCCCCATAGCGGCAACCACCAAACGAGCGATCGTCCATCTTCTACCGCACTGACAATTTGACTGGTCATTTGCGCCTGTAGCAGTACCCCCGGCAGGGTGTTGTAGGGCAGTTGGGCGGCGCTGTTGGGGGTATAGAAGTAGTCGGCGGAAATGGGGCTGGTGATGCCTATCAACACGATGCGGCTTCGCACCCACTCCGGTTCGAGGTTACCGGCGAGAACGTCGCCCAATCGCACCCGTCGCGCCACTTCCGGCAGCCGGTAGTTGAGCATAATTTGAAAGCCGCGATCGTCTAAATTTTGGTACGCCCCGCTGCGGGAGGTGAGGGGTTTGAGGAGAACATCACCAATTTGGACTTGTTTCGGGGGAATGGTTTCGGCTTCGATATCCTGGGTTGCCAGGTAGCGAAGTGCCAGTTGGCTGCTGAGGGCGAAGTTGGTGAGGCAGGGACTGGCATGGTGGGGTTGGAGGAACATCAAGTGGCGGCGCGCCAACCCGTCGGCATCTTTGATGACATCGCTGAAGCCTACCTGGGATTCGGGCATCTCGGGTGGAGGGGCAACGCCGGTTTTTTTGGGGTTGTTAGGGACTTGGGTGCTGCAAACGACGATTGCGTCGGAATTCGCCTGCAACCGGGCAAGTAGGGCATCGCGCCCCTCTCCGACGAGACGATCGCGGTAAATATCCAATCCGATGACGGCGGGTTCGAGGGCTTCGAGGCGTTCGAGGGTTCGATCGAGAATCTCATCGGGGAGGGGAAAGCCGTATTCGCTCAAATCTGCTTCTGTCGCTTCCACCACCAAAAGGCGATCGTCGGGGGATTCTGGGGGGCGCTGTCGCAAGAGGCGATCGTAGGCTTGCAGTTCCCAGATTTCCAGCCAACCGAGCGATCGAACCCCCAGTATCGCCAGGGTAGCCATAGCACTGGCTGCCAGAATCCGCCCCCAACGCCATCTCGGCAGAATTCCCCATTTCAGTGGGGGTTGGGTGAGGCTTTTCCAGGTGGGAGGAGGGCGATCGGGATTTTGGCAGATGACGGGCAACCAACTGGCACCGGGAAACTCGCTTTCGAGTCCCTGCAACCGTTCCCTGGCTTGGCGTACGGCGAGGAAGAAGGAGGTTCCCCCGGCAAAGGCGGCGAGGAAATACTCTAAAAATGCCTGGGCGACGCGATCGGGAACCGGTTCGCGCATGACAATGGTTTGGGGGATTTGCAAGTCAGCTAACTGCCGCGCTAATCCCAACCCGTCGCAGGAGTTAAAAATGGCCAGTTGCAACCCCCGCTCGATCGCCGTTTGCAGGGCGTATTTGAGTTGGGGGATGGTTAAACTTTCGCGATCGTTAATATAGATGCGTCCGGTTTCTCCTTCCGTGCGGCTGTGTCCGGCAAAAAAGAGGATATCCCAACCGCGATCGTCCCATAGGGCTTCGTTGAGTTCCGATCGTTTGGGGGTTTCGAGCCAGGTTAATTCTAGCTGTGAAATGGCAGACCTGGAAATCGCCGAGAGTAAATGGCGATCGGTTTGAATATCGATCCCTTCGCTGCTACCTAAAACTGCTAAAACTCTCACCGCCCCGGAAGCGGTTTTCGTCTGGGAAATTTTGCCCCGTTCCAAACACCCCAAAGCCACTTCCGAACGAGGATAATCCTCTAGAAAATGCCACAAATGCCAGGGCAATCGACTCGCAATGTCGTCATCGGTTTCGACAATAATTTGCAATTCGTCATCGGCGTTGAGTTCCGTGCGTAATTTGCGATCGATATTGGTAAATGTGGGTGCATTTAGCCAGTCGTTGAGTTGGGTTTGAAACTGTTGATTTAACGCCTCAAAATCGATTTCCGAAATATGGGTGATATCATCTTCTTCAATCTCGAAATCGTCATCGAAGCTGCGGCTTTGACGTTGGTAAAGGGCGCCGCAGAGCAGTTGCCAGCGTCGGTAGCTGGTGATGAGAGCTGGAGCGGGGGGTAAGCTGCCGTTGAACTGCATCGAGCTATCGAGCGAGCGATCGTCTCCCATGGTGGAAACTTGGGCGGTAACTGACCGAAAACCAGTTTCTAGACTACCTCCCACTAGGTTGAGAATCACTCGCTGGCTCATAGATATTTAAATGGGTATCGATAGGTATTAGATTTTAGATAAAATTTATACTTTACCAAATAAACTATTATAAAATAAAATCTATAATCTAATTTTTTTATATGCTATATAATGAAGAATTAACTCTTAGTTATTTTTCCCTATCAATGTGAAGAAATTTGGGTATTTGATGATGCCAGTACGGGTTTAGTTCGAGAACCGTTTGTTTGTGGCGTTCCCGAAATGATAGAGCACCTCGTGCAAGATATTCCCAACGCGAAACAGGGATTCAAGCTCATTTTTGCCAGTCAACCTTTCCCCGGATTTCAGGAAAAACTCACCTGGGTGCGTCAGGAGTACGAGGGAAATTGGTATCAAATCGAAGGACTGAATTTGGAGGGTTGGCTGTGTCCGGCTTTATTTAAGTATTTTGCCGAAGCCCCCCCGGAAATTTACGTGAAGGCAGAAGCGAAACAGGTCAGTTGAGGGAAATGCTATGGCAGTTGCCAGGTTCGTTAACGTCAGTTCGGGATAAAAAGTGTCGGTTGGGGGTGGGGTGTGGGGTGTAGGGGGCGATGGCGAGTGCTTAGAGTCGATTAGAGCCAGTGGAGTGAGAGGTTCTTCCACTGATGACTCGAATCCACATCTGTACCAGGACTTTCAAGTATCCTTAACCCGAACTGACGTTTCGTTAGGAAAATCAGTGCGAACGCGCGTGCGCGTGCATCAGCACAAACATCTTGCTCGCGTTGTCAATCAGCAAAATAACTCGGTGTCCTAACAGCCTTGGCAATGGATATAATCCAACAACCCGGACTTCACAATCGAAGCATTAGAGAAGTATTCGTCAAACTCATCGATGAAGAATTTGACCTGGCGAGTCCCGGAGCCCACAGTGCAAGAGCTAAAGAGCACCCGCCTTAGCGCGAATTAACGGGTCTTCATCAGTCGCGGCAATTTCTCGAGCCGAAGTATCTCCCAATTGCTCGAGAGCCATCAAACAGGCATATTGAAGGTGGAAAATTGGGGTCTG